>NZ_JBBWCB010000001.1:0-173093 GCF_039888995.1 Pseudomonas rossensis
CTTTTGATTTTGCCCTTAAAAACAAGATCAAAAGATCGCAGCCTGCGGCAGCTCCTACAGGGAATCGATAGGGCGATTAAACAGCCGCGTTATAGAACTGCTCGCTGCTCTTCTGCTCAACCAGCGCTTGTTCGATCGCTGCCTGGTGGACTTCGTCAGCGTGCTCTTCGCGCGCTTCCGGCAGGATGCCCAGGCGCGAAAACAGTTGCATGTCCTTGTCGGCCTGCGGGTTGGCGGTGGTCAGCAGCTTGTCGCCGTAGAAAATCGAGTTGGCACCGGCGAAGAACGCCAGGGCCTGCATCTGCTCGTTCATCGCTTCGCGGCCGGCGGACAGGCGCACGTGGGATTGCGGCATCAGGATACGGGCGACAGCGAGCATGCGGATGAAGTCGAACGGGTCGATATCGTCGGCATTTTCCAGCGGCGTTCCGGCGACTTTCACCAGCATGTTGATCGGCACCGACTCCGGGTGCTCCGGCAGGTTGGCCAGCTGGATCAGCAGATTGGCGCGATCATCAAGCGACTCGCCCATGCCGAGAATGCCGCCGGAGCAGATCTTCATCCCGGACTCACGTACGTAGGCCAGCGTTTGCAGGCGCTCGCTGTAAGTGCGGGTGGTGATGATGCTGCCGTAGAACTCAGGCGAGGTATCCAGGTTGTGGTTGTAGTAGTCGAGGCCGGCGTCAGCCAGAGCGACGGTCTGGTCCTGATCAAGGCGACCGAGGGTCATGCAGGTTTCCAGGCCCATGGCTTTCACGCCTTTGACCATTTCCAGCACGTAAGGCATGTCTTTGGCCGACGGATGTTTCCACGCCGCACCCATGCAGAAACGGGTCGAACCGATGGCCTTGGCGCGAGCGGCCTCTTCGAGGACCTTCTGCACTTCCATCAGTTTTTCTTTTTCCAGGCCGGTGTTGTAGTGACCGGACTGCGGACAATATTTGCAATCTTCCGGGCAGGCACCGGTTTTGATCGACAGCAGCGTCGACACCTGGACCCGATTGGCGTCGAAATGCGCGCGGTGCACCGTCTGCGCCTGGAACAACAGGTCGTTGAATGGCTGAACGAAGAGTGCTTTGACTTCGGCCAAAGACCAGTCATGACGCAGGGTTGCAGTGGTGCTGGCGCTCATGGGTGTTTCCTTTGTTTTATGCTTGGCAAGCGGCAGGGGAATGGAATACCCACAGACGCGACACGGATGTTCGGCATATTTAAGGAAGACTCATGCGCTGTCAACCACGATACGAAGGACCGGTTTACATCTGGTTAAAAAACGACCAATTCTGTTTGCTCTGTGCAGAACCTGCCGATGAATGCACACCCATCTGCATGGCCTGTGAAACAGAGTTGCCCTGGCTTGGCGATCAATGCCAAACCTGCGCCCTGCCGTTGCCCACTGCCGGCCTGACCTGCGGCCAATGCCTGAAACAACCGCCTGCCTTTGAACGGGTCGCTACGCCCTGGACTTACAGCTTTCCGGTGGACACGTTGAT
The DNA here is from genome assembly GCF_039888995.1 of Pseudomonas rossensis. Taxonomy (NCBI): domain Bacteria; kingdom Pseudomonadati; phylum Pseudomonadota; class Gammaproteobacteria; order Pseudomonadales; family Pseudomonadaceae; genus Pseudomonas; species Pseudomonas rossensis. The sequence goes on from NZ_JBBWCB010000001.1 coordinate 1,494, forward strand.
CACACGCTTCAAACACTCTGCGAAGTGGCCGTTTGGTCGCCTGCTCGCCGAACTTCTCGCTCAGTTCCTGCAACATCGCTTCGATGAAGACCTGAATCGACCCGACGCGCTCATCCCGGTTCCGCTGGCCTCCAACCGACTGCGTAAACGGGGTTTCAACCAGGCCGCGATGCTCGCCCGGTGGCTCAGCACCAGCCTCGACATTCCGTGCGATGAAACGCTGTTGCTGAGGATTCAGGACACCAACGCCCAACAGGACCTGAATGCCGAGGCCCGCAAAAAGAACCTGCGCAACGCCTTCGCTCTGGCACCCGATGCTTTCATCAACGGTCGTCACCTGGCGCTGGTGGATGACGTACTGACCACCGGCGCCACGGCCCAGGCCCTGGCTCGCATGCTGATGGACGCCGGCGCCGCGCGGGTGGACGTCTATTGCCTGGCCCGCACACCCAAACCCGGCGATGCGCCCTGACTTGACTCCCGAGCCCCAAGCCGCCAACGTCCTTCCCATCGCCACAGCCCAAAGCGTCTTGCCATGTCCTTGCCTACGTTGTTGTCCCAGCACATTGTCCGTCGTCCGCAGCGCATTGCGCTGCTGCAACACATCGCCGAACAAGGCTCGATTACCCGCGCTGCGAAAAGCGCGGGCCTGAGTTACAAAGCGGCGTGGGACGCCATCGACGAGCTGAACAACCTCGCGCAAAAACCGTTGGTGGAGCGCAGTGTCGGCGGCAAGGGCGGCGGTGGCGCCAAACTCTCCAGCGAAGGTGAGCGCGTATTGCGCCTGTATCAAAAGCTGCAAGCCTTGCAGGCTCAGGTGCTGGAAGCCGCCGAAGATGCCAGCGATCTCGACCTGCTCGGCCGACTGATGCTCAGAACCAGCGCGCGCAATCAACTGCATGGCAAGGTTGTGGCGATTGATACCCAAGGGCACAACGACCGAATTCGCCTTGAACTGGCCGAAGGCTTGAGCATCGATGCACAGATCACTCACGACAGCACCCTGCGTCTGGACCTCGAAACCGGCACCGAAGTGGTCGCACTGATCAAGGCCGGTTGGCTGGAGTTGCTGGGCATCGCTCAAGTGACAACACCCGGCAGTAATTGCCTGAAGGGCATCATCGAAGAAATTCTCGACGCCGAGGACGGCCCCAGCGAAGTGCGCATCGGCCTGCCCAATGGCCAGACACTCTGCGCGCTGGCCGAACCGCTGCACTTGAAAACCCTCGGTCTGGCCGCCGATAAACCGGTGCTGGTGCAGTTCGCGCCATCCAACGTTTTACTCGGTACACCGCTTTGAAACACAAGTGTCATTAACGCTCATTAAGGTGACTGCAAAAACCCGCAGGGAGCCTGATGTGAGCCTATTAGAAGACAACCAATCCACCGACCTCGAGAAAATGGTCGGCCTCAGCCGTCGAGGTTTCATCAGCGCCGGCGCCCTTTGCGGTGCAGCAATGTTCCTGGGCGGCAACCTGCTGAGCCGCAGCGTGCTGGCCGCCAGCGTCAGCGCCGGCTCCAGCAAACTATTGGGTTTTGACAGTATTCCCGCCGCCACCAGCGACGCCATCACCCTGCCGCCAGGTTACAAATCTTCGGTATTGATCAGTTGGGGCCAGCCCCTGCAGAAGAACGGCCCGGCATTCGACCCGAGCGGCAACGGCACGGCCGAACATCAGGAAGTCCAGTTCGGCGACAACAACGACGGCATGAGCCTGTTCGAGTTTCCCGGTGACAACAACCGGGCGCTGATGGCGATCAACAACGAGTACACCAACTATCGCTACCTCTACGCCCACGGCGGCATGCCGCAATCGGCTGCTGACGTGCGCAAGGCACTGGCCTGTGAAGGCGTGTCGGTGATCGAAGTGCAGCGCAAGAACGGCCAGTGGCATTTCGTCCAGGGCTCACGCTACAACCGGCGCATTCACGGCAACGCGCCGATCAGCCTGAGCGGCCCGGCCGCCGGCCACGCCTTGGTAAAAACCAGCGCCGACCCGCACGGCAAAAATGTCCTCGGCACCTTCCAGAACTGCGCCAACGGCAAGACGCCATGGGGCACGTATCTAACCTGCGAAGAGAACTTCACCGATTGCTTCGGCAGCAGCAATGCCGAACAAAAGTTCGACGCCGCACAGAAACGCTACGGCGCGGTGGCGGCCAGCAAAGAGATCAACTGGCACCCACACGACGAGCGTTTCGACCTGGCGAAAAACCCCAACGAACTCAACCGTCACGGCTGGGTCGTGGAGATCGACCCGTTCGATCCGCAATCGACGCCAGTCAAACGCACCGCGCTGGGCCGCTTCAAACATGAAAACGCCGCCCTGGCCGAAACCAGTGACGGTCACGCCGTGGTGTACATGGGCGACGATGAGCGCGGCGAGTTCATCTATAAATTCGTCAGCCGCGACAAGATTAACCACAAAAACCCCAAGGCCAACCGCGACCTGCTGGACCACGGCACTTTGTACGTGGCGCGCTTCGATGCGGGCGACGGCAATGCCGATCATCCTAAAGGCCAGGGCGAATGGGTCGAACTGACCCACGGTAAAAACGGCATCGACGCCAGCAGCGGTTTCGCCGATCAGGCCGAAGTGTTGATTCACGTCCGCCTCGCGGCCAGCGTGGTGAAAGCCACGCGCATGGACCGTCCGGAATGGATCGTCGTCAGCCCCAAGGATGGCCAGGTCTATTGCACGCTGACCAACAACGCCAAGCGTGGCGACGATGGCCAGCCGGTGGGCGGACCGAACCCGCGCGAGAAGAACGTCTACGGGCAGATTCTGCGCTGGCGCACTGACCGCGATGATCACGGGGCCAAAAGCTTTTCCTGGGACCTGTTTGTGGTCGCCGGCAACCCAGGGGTTCACGCCGGCACGCCGAAGGGCGGTTCATCGAACATCACACCGCAAAACATGTTCAACAGCCCGGATGGGTTGGCTTTCGATGATGCCGGACGGTTGTGGATTCAAACCGATGGCGATTCGAGCAATGCCGGTGATTTCGCGGGCATGGGCAACAATCAGATGCTCTGCGCTGATCCGGTCACCGGGGAGATACGTCGCTTCATGGTCGGGCCGGTGGGCTGCGAGGTGACGGGGATCAGTTTCTCGCCAGACCAAAAGACCTTGTTTGTCGGAATTCAGCACCCAGGGGAGAACGGTGGGTCAACGTTCCCTGAGCATCTGCCGAATGGCAAGCCGCGGTCTTCGGTGATGGCGATTTCCCGGGAAGATGGAGGGATCGTCGGCGCCTGATAGGGCCTCTTCGCGGGCAAGCCCGCTCCCACAGGGATCTCCTTTGTGTCACAAATCGTGTGCACAACACGGGCCCATGTGGGAGCGAGCTTGCTCGCGATGGCGTCGGTGTGAACAACACTTACCTCAAGCCCAACCCCTAAAGACACCCCGTCTGCGCTAACATGCTTGGCCGGACGCGGCAGCCTGCTGCGCGCAGGAGTCAGCATGGCCCACCCGTTTGCAACCCTCACCCCAGACCTCGTGCTCGATGCCGTCGAAAGCATCGGCTTTCTCAGCGACGCGCGCATTCTGGCGCTCAACAGCTACGAGAATCGTGTCTATCAGGTTGGTATCGAAGACTCCGAGCCGCTGATCGCCAAGTTCTACCGTCCGCAGCGCTGGACCAATGAAGCGATTCTCGAAGAACACCAATTCACCTTCGAACTCGCCGAGTGCGACGTGCCGGTGGTCGCACCGATGATCCACAACGGTGCCAGCCTGCACGAACACAACGGTTTCCGTTTTACCCTGTTCCCCCGCCGTGGCGGCCGTGCGCCGGAGCCCGGTAACCTCGATCAGTTGTATCGTTTGGGGCAACTGCTCGGTCGCCTGCACGCCGTCGGCACTACAAAACCGTTCGAACACCGCGAAGCGCTGGGTGTGAAGAACTTCGGTCATGACTCGCTGACGACATTGCTCGAAGGCAATTTCGTACCCAAAAGTCTGCTGCCAGCCTACGAGTCCGTGGCCCGTGACCTGCTCAAGCGTGTGGAAGAGGTCTACAACGTTACACCGCACAAGAACATCCGCATGCACGGCGACTGCCACCCCGGCAACATGATGTGCCGCGACGAGATGTTCCACATCGTCGACCTGGACGACTGCCGCATGGGCCCGGCGGTGCAGGACATCTGGATGATGCTGGCGGGTGATCGTCAGGAATGTCTCGGTCAGTTGTCGGAATTGATGGACGGCTACAGTGAGTTCCACGACTTCGATCCGCGAGAACTGGCGTTGATCGAACCGCTGCGCGCCTTGCGCCTGATGCACTACAGCGCCTGGCTCGCTCGCCGCTGGGACGACCCGGCGTTCCCGCACAGTTTTCCGTGGTTCGGCAGTGAACGGTATTGGGGCGACCAAGTGTTGGCCTTGCGCGAACAACTCGCCGCGCTCAATGAAGAACCACTGAAGCTCTTTTAATTTCAAGATCAAAAGATCGCAGCCTTCGGCAGCTCCTACACGGTGGACGCAATCACTCTGTAGGAGCTGCCGAAGGCTGCGATCTTTTGCTTTCAGAAGCGACACATCTATACAACCTCCTTACAATCCCCTCTTTGTTAGCTGCCTAAGCAAGGATTCTGCATGCAAGCCGCCAACCCGCGTCGCGGGTACATCCTGGGCCTGAGTGCCTACATCATCTGGGGACTTTTCCCGCTCTACTTCAAAGCCATTGCCAACGTGCCCGCCGTGGAGATCATCATCCACCGAGTGCTCTGGTCCGCGCTGTTCGGCGCCTTGCTGCTGATGGTGTGGAAACATCCGGGCTGGTGGCGCGAGTTGCGTGATAACCCGAAACGGCTGGCGATCCTGGCCCTGAGCGGCACGCTGATCGCGGCCAACTGGCTGACCTACGTCTGGTCGGTGAACAACGGCCGCATGCTCGAAGCCAGTCTCGGTTACTACATCAACCCGCTGGTGAACGTGCTGTTGGGCATGCTGATCCTTGGCGAACGACTGCGGCGCATGCAATGGCTGGCGGTTGGCCTGGCGGCGGTCGGTGTCGCGCAACAGGTCTGGCAAGTCGGCAGTTTGCCGTGGGTTTCCCTGGTGCTGGCGCTGACCTTCGGTTTCTACGGACTAATCCGCAAGCAGGCGCCGGTCAAGGCGTTACCTGGTCTGGTGGTGGAAACCTGGATGCTGGTGCCGATTGCCGTCGCGTGGTTGCTGTTCAACCCCACCGCGAGCAGCGCTCAAGCCGAATTCTGGACCACGTCCGAAGCCTGGTGGCTGGTGGCCGCCGGTCCGGTGACGCTGGTACCGCTGGTATGTTTCAACGCCGCTGCACGGCATTTGCCTTACACGACGCTGGGATTTCTCCAGTACTTGGCGCCGACGCTGGTATTGCTGCAAGCCGTTCTGCTGTTTGATGAACACTTGTCATCCAGCACCCTCGTGGCGTTCATCTTTATCTGGGCTGGCCTGGCGGTTTACAGCGTCGATGCGGTGATAAGTTTGCGTCGCCGCCGCTGATCAAAAAACGTACAAATCTCCACAGGCCACGTTCTATGTGGCCTGTACCGATCCTTCCCAAGGTTATCCACAGCCTGATCCCCGGCGTTTGTGCGCAACTTGTTGAAACTGCTGGTTTTTTGACCAGGTTCTGAAGAGCCCCGGCCGACGTGGCCTGGCGGGCTGTCTCTACAGGTTATCCACAGGCAGGTGCACGTATAACTTGGATAACCTTTTCAGGGTTCACTGCGCAGTACCAATTCGACCATCAAATCGTCCGCCAGGGTTTCCAGGCGCGATTGCAGCACGTCCAGGGACAGCGTCAGCGGCACAGCCAGAATTGCTTCAGCGTGAAACAAAGGCTCGCTGCTCATCGGCGCCGGACGTACTTCGGTGACCAACCTTTCCAAACTCACGCCCTGCTCACTTAGCAGACGCGTGATGTCGCGTACGATCCCCGGGCGGTCATTGCCCACCAATTCCATGGCAATCGGTTTCCAGGTGCAGGATTGCTCGATGCCGCTTTCGGCAATCAGCACGCGAATGCCATGGGCGGACAACGCCTGTAGGGCATCCACCAATTCATCGTAGGCCTCGGCCGGCACGCCCACCCGAAGAATCCCGGCGAACTGCCCGGCCATGCGCGACATGCGGCTCTCCAGCCAGTTGCCGCCGTGCTCGGCGATGCATTGGGCAATGCGTTCGACCTGCCCTGGCTTGTCCGGAGCGAATACAGTGAGTACCAGATGGTCCATGGCGCATCCCTCTTGTCATGACTTTTGTTATAGAAAAGCAAGTATAGGCAAGGGGCGGGAATCGGCTCGGCGTCTCAGAAAACCAACGCCCCATAGCAGGGCAATGAAGATTATGTGTACAAGTTTTTATATTTAACTGGAACAATCCAGCAGTTTTTTGAGAACATCCCGCTCCCCGACATGACTGCAATGCGTCATGGGGTCGCAGTACGACGTAATTGGTCTAATTTTCACAACCGCATTTCATCATGTAGTATGCCGCAGCGCGCACTACATAACGTTGGATCGATGTCTGCCACAGGCGCAGTCGCAGCCCTGAAAGCCCTATCAGCAAGGCCTCAAAGCCGTTGATCGGTTCCATCCCAGCCGCCCGAAATGGCATGTACTGGTGGAAGGGGTTTGTGGTTTAAATAGCCAGAGGCTTCATTGTTAAATTGAAGAGCTGAAAAGCGAAATAGCTGAGCAGAGTGAGGCAAGCAATGACTGAACACGTTCAAGTCGGGGGCCTGCAGGTCGCCAAAGTCCTGTTCGACTTCGTGAACAACGAAGCCATTCCCGGTACCGGCCTCACCGCCGATAAGTTCTGGGCCGGTGCCGACAAGGTTATTCATGACCTGGCGCCGAAGAACAAAGCCCTACTCGCCAAACGCGGTGATATCCAGGCTCGTATCGATAGCTGGCACCAATCCCGTGCCGGTCAACCACACGACGCCGTGGCCTATAAAGCCTTCTTGCAAGACATCGGTTATCTGCTGCCAGAAGCGGCTGATTTCCAGGCAACGACGCAAAACGTCGATGACGAAATCGCCCGCATGGCCGGTCCACAGCTCGTGGTTCCGGTGATGAACGCCCGTTTCGCGCTCAATGCCTCGAACGCCCGTTGGGGTTCGCTGTATGACGCGCTCTACGGCACCGATGCCATCAGCGAAGCTGACGGCGCGGAAAAAGGCAAAGGCTACAACAAGGTTCGCGGCGACAAGGTCATCGCCTTCGCCCGTGCCTTCCTCGACGACGCGGCGCCATTGGCTGCCGGCACTCACGTCGATTCCACCGGCTACAAGATCGTTGACGGCAAACTGGTGGTCGCCCTTAAAGGCGGCAGCAACTCCGTTTTGAAGAGCTCGGGCCTGCGCAACGATGCACAGCTGATTGGTTTCCACGGCGATGCAGCCGCACCGACCGCGATCCTGCTGAAAAACAACGGCCTGCACTTCGAAATCCAGGTCGACGCCAGCACCCCGGTCGGCCAGACCGATGCTGCCGGCCTCAAAGACATCCTGATGGAAGCCGCGCTGACCACCATCATGGACTGCGAAGATTCCGTCGCCGCCGTCGATGCCGATGACAAAGTGGTGATCTACCGCAACTGGCTCGGTCTGATGAAGGGTGATCTGTCGGAAGAAGTCTCCAAGGGCGGTCAGACCTTTACCCGCACCATGAATGCCGACCGCACTTATACCGGTATCGATGGTAAAGAACTGAGCCTGCATGGTCGTTCGCTGTTGTTCGTGCGCAACGTCGGTCACCTGATGACCATCGACGCGATCCTCGATAAAGACGGCAACGAAGTGCCGGAAGGCATCCTCGACGGTCTGGTCACCAGCCTCGCAGCAATCCACAGCCTCAACGGCAACAACTCGCGCAAGAACAGCCGCACTGGCTCGGTCTACATCGTGAAGCCGAAGATGCATGGCCCGGAAGAAGCGGCGTTCACCAACGAGCTGTTCGGTCGCATCGAAGAAGTACTCGGTCTGCCGCGCAACACGCTGAAAGTCGGGATCATGGACGAGGAACGCCGTACCACGGTCAACCTCAAGGCCTGCATCAAGGCGGCCAGCGAGCGTGTAGTGTTCATCAACACCGGTTTCCTCGACCGTACCGGCGATGAAATCCACACTTCCATGGAAGCCGGCCCGATGGTTCGCAAGGCGGACATGAAGGCTGAGAAGTGGATCGGCGCCTACGAGAACTGGAACGTCGATATCGGCTTGACTACCGGCCTGCAAGGTCGCGCGCAGATCGGTAAAGGCATGTGGGCCATGCCGGACCTGATGGCAGCGATGCTCGAACAGAAAATCGCTCACCCGATGGCCGGCGCCAACACCGCCTGGGTTCCATCGCCGACCGCTGCTGCGCTGCATGCCCTGCATTACCACAAGGTCGATGTGTTCGCCCGTCAGGCCGAACTGGTCAAACGTGCACGCGCTTCGGTGGATGACATCCTGACCATCCCGTTGGCCGTCAATCCAGACTGGACCGCAGAACAAATCAAGAACGAACTGGACAACAACGCCCAGGGCATTCTTGGTTATGTGGTGCGCTGGATCGACCAGGGCGTGGGCTGCTCGAAAGTGCCGGACATCAACGACGTCGGCCTGATGGAAGACCGTGCGACGCTGCGGATTTCCAGCCAGCACATCGCCAACTGGCTGCGTCACGGCATCGTCACCGAAGATCAGGTCATGGAAAGCCTCAAGCGCATGGCGCCGGTGGTTGACCGTCAGAACGCCAATGACCCGCTGTATCGCCCGCTGTCACCGAACTTCGACAGCAACATCGCCTTCCAGGCGGCGGTCGAACTGGTGGTCGAAGGCACGAAGCAGCCGAACGGCTACACCGAGCCGGTTCTGCACCGCCGCCGCCGCGAGTTCAAGGCTGCCAATGGCCTGTAACTAAGCGCTGACGTCGGACAAAAAAAGGCCCTGATCGAAAGATCAGGGCCTTTCTGTTTAAAGCAAAGTCAAAAGATCGCAGCCTTCGGCAGCTCCTACAGATGTACGCAATCCCATGTAGGAGCTGCCGAAGGCTGCGATCTTTTGATCCTTTAACAATTTACACATCCATTCCCAACTCATGCTTGACCAGCGCCAACAACTTGCCGGTATCGACAGGCTTGAGCAGGAAGTCGACCACGCTCAAGTGCATCGCAGCGATCGCATCTTTTACGTCAGCGTCACCGGAAACGATGATGATCGGCATTGCCGCCCGAACCGATTCACGAACCTGACGAATCAGGTCCAGACCATCGACATTTCCCATCCGCAGATCGGTAATCACCAGGCCAATCGATGGCATCGTCTCCAACATCTTGAGTGCAGTTTCGCCACTGGCCGCAGTCATGCAGCGCACCCCGTCCAGCGCCAGAATCTCCGACAGCAGCTCACGCGCGTCTTTATCGTCGTCGACGATCAGCACCCGCTGCGGCGGCAGGTCAGGTTCCTGCATGACGGCACTCAGCGCCTCGCGCTCGGCGTCACTCAAAATATCGTGGTCGGACATGGCTTACTCTACGTTTTCATTTCAATTCCCTAGCTCATCCGTCAGACATCGCTAAGCAGACCTTCAATGTGCACTTCGTCGGAAATTTTTCCTATAGCCAATGCAGGAGGTTTTTCCCACAGTTGCGTCAGACATATCCCAAATGCCGACAGCTTCACTGCCTACCTAGACTTACGTCCAATGGGCACCCTGCACGCAGGGGCCGACCATGAGTAGTCATCCGACAACAACAATTCAAAAAAGACTGCGGTAATAGTTATGAGTAAAGCGGACGCCTTCACACAGGCAGGGAAAACCGCGGTGTTGCAGAACATCCAGGGCACTTCGCAATTCCTTCAGCGCTTCCCGCCCTTCAATCAAATGGAACACGCCCACCTGGCGTACCTGGTCGAGCAATGTCAGCTGCGTTTTTATGCCCCCGGCGAGAGCATCATCAAGCCCGCCGACGGCCCGGTTGAACATTTCTACATCGTCAAGCAAGGCCGGGTCGTGGGTGAGCGTCCCCACACGGCCAAGGGCGGGACCGAAACCACTTTCGAAATCACCACCGGCGAGTGCTTCCCCCTCGCCGCGCTGCTGGGGGAGCGTGCAACCCGCACCGAACACCTCGCGGCCGAAGACACCTTTTGCCTACAGCTGAACAAGCTGGCGTTCATCAAACTGTTCGCGCTTTCCAACGCGTTTCGCGACTTTTCCCTACGCGGCGTGAGCAGCCTGCTGGATCAGGTTAACCAGCAAGTCCAGCAAAAAGCCGTGGAAACCCTCGGCACCCAGTACTCACTCAATACCCGACTGGGCGAATTGGCCATGCGCCACCCGGTGATCTGTAGCCCGGCCACGCCGCTGCGTGAAGCCGTGACCCTGATGCACGAGCAGCAGGTCGGCAGCATTGTGGTGGTTGACGAACATCAAGCGCCGCTGGGGATTTTCACCCTGCGCGACCTGCGCCATGTGGTGGCCGACGGCACTAACGACTTCAACGAAGCCATCGAACGGCACATGACCCAGGCGCCGTTTTTCCTGTCGCCGGACCACAGCGCCTTCGATGCGGCGATTGCCATGACCGAGCGGCACATCGCCCACGTCTGCCTGGTGAAGGATCATCGCCTGTGCGGCGTGGTCTCGGAACGTGACCTGTTTTCCCTGCAACGGGTCGACCTGGTGCATCTGGCGCGGACCATCCGCAGCGCCCAGCGCGTAGAAAACCTGGTGGCGCTGCGCGGCGAAATCGGTCAACTGGTGGAGCGCATGCTGGCCCATGGCGCGTCATCGACCCAGATCACCCACATCATCACCCTGCTCAACGACCACACGGTGTGCCGGGTGATCGAGCTGACACTCGCCGAGAAAGGCGACCCAGGTGTGCCGTTCAGTTGGCTGTGCTTCGGTAGCGAAGGTCGCCGCGAACAGACACTGCACACCGATCAGGACAACGGCATTCTGTTCGAAGCCCGGGACGCGGCCCATGCCGCCGAAATTCGCGGCAAATTGCTGCCCATTGCCCAGCAGATCAACCAGAGCCTGGCGCTCTGCGGCTTCACCCTGTGCAAGGGCAACATCATGGCCGGCAACCCCGAACTGTGTTTGTCTCGGGCCGAATGGGCGCGGCGTTTTGCGGCGTTTATCCGCGAGGCCACGCCGGAGAACCTGTTGGGTTCGAGTATTTATTTCGACTTGCGGGTGGTCTGGGGTGACGAGCAAGGCTGCGAGCAACTGCGCCGGAGCATTCTCGATCAGGTGAATGACAACCGACTGTTCCAACGGATGATGGCCGAGAACGCCCTGCGCAACCGTCCGCCCGTGGGGCGTTTCCGTGAGTTCGTACTGGCGCGCAAGAATGGCGAGAAAGCCACCCTGGATTTGAAGGTCCAGGGGCTGACGCCGTTTGTCGACGGTGCCCGACTGCTCGCGTTGGCCCATGGGGTCGAGGCGAACAACACGCTGGAGCGCTTTCGCCAACTGGTGGACAAAGAAGTCATCGAACGGCTGGATGGTGCCGCGTACGAAGAGGCCTATCACTTCATCCAGCAAGCCCGCATGCAGCAACATCAGCTACAGACCCGGGAGAACTTGCCCTACTCCAATCGGGTCGATCCAGACAGCCTCAATCATCTGGATCGACGGATCCTGCGTGAATCCCTGCGCCAGGCACAACGCCTGCAAAGCAGCCTGGCCCTGCGGTATCAGCTATGAGCCTGTTTTCATGGCTGCGCCCGGCAGGTCCGAGCCTTCCCGGCGAACTCCAACAACGTCTGCAACGCTTGCCCTCGGCGGCAGAGCTGGGCGAATGCAGCCTGCGCGAACAGCGCTGGGTGGTGCTCGACCTGGAAACCACCGGATTGAACCTGAACAGGGATCGGGTGTTGTCCATCGGCGCGGTAGTGATCGAGGACGGGGCGATTGATTTCAGCCAGCAGTTCGAACGCACGTTGCAATGCGCCGACATGAAGTTGGCTCCCAGCGTGCTGATCCATGGCCTGGGGCCGAGTGCGATTGCCGCGGGCAGTGATCCGGCTCAGGCCCTGGTCGAATTCATGGAGTTTGTTGGCGACAGCCCGGTGCTGGCGTTTCACGCGCCGTTCGATCAGCACATGCTCGGGCGCGCCTTGAAAGATCATCTGGGCTACAAGTTGCAGCATCCATTTCTGGATGTGGCTGATATCGCACCGCTGCTTTGCCCTCAGGCGCACATTCGCGATGCCGGTCTGGATGAGTGGATCGACTGGTTCAAACTGGAAGTGTTCGAGCGCCACAATGCCAGTGCCGATGCGTTGGCCACCGCTGAGCTGGCGTTGATTCTGTTCAGCCGGGCGCGGCAGCTGCAGATTCATAGCCCGTTGAATCTGCAGCAGCGGTTGAGTCAGTGGAAGCGGCGGCAGCACGCGCCTTCCTTCTGACATCCACCGCAATTCTTTGTAGGAGCTGCCGAAGGCTGCGATCTTTTGATCTTAAAATCCAAAGTCAAAGTCAAAGTCAAAAGATCGCAGCCTTCGGCAGCTCCTGCAGGGTTTTGCGCCAACACACCGACGTTGGCGGCCACCCGACCAGCGCCAATTGCTTACCTCCCCCGCCTCTGCCACAATCGCGAACAATTCTCGTTAGTTAACACTTCCCAATCGGTGATGCTGCGTGTCGTCAGTCCAAAGCCCTCAAAGTGAGCTCGTTGGTGCGTTGTATCGCGACCATCGCGGTTGGCTATTGGCCTGGCTGCGAAGCAATGTGGCCTGTCCGCAACGGGCCGAAGACCTGAGTCAGGACACGTTCGTGCGCTTGCTGGGGCGTGAAGAGCTGAAGGAACCGCGCGAGCCACGCGCGTTTCTGGTGGCGATTGCCAAGGGTCTGCTGTTCGACTATTTCCGCCGCGCTGCGCTGGAACAGGCCTACCTCACCGAACTGATGCTGATCCCCGCAGGTGAACAACCGTCGGTGGAGGAACAGCAACTGATTCTCGAAGACCTCAAAGCCATCGACCACCTGCTCGGCAAGCTCTCAAGCAAAGCCCGGGCGGCGTTTCTCTATAACCGTCTCGACGGCCTCGGCCACGCCGAAATCGCCGAGCGTCTGGGTGTGTCAGTACCGCGGGTGCGTCAGTACCTGGCCCAAGGCATTCGTCAGTGCTACATCGCGTTGTACGGGGAGCCGGTATGAGTCCAGTCAGCTCCAAACCCGTCTCGGCGCAGGTGCTGGATGCCGCGATTGCCTGGCAGTTGTCCCTGGACTCCGGCAACCCGGTGGAACGCGAGGAGTTCGCCAAATGGCACGCCGCCCACGAAGAACATGCGCGGGCCTGGCGGCAACTGGGCATGCTCGACCAGCGCTTCAGCGTTGCCAGCGGCCCGGCCCGCACCGCGTTACTGCAATCGCGCGAAAGCATCCGCCGTCGAGTGCGCAAACTCGGCAGCGGCGTGGCCAGCATCGTCGCGGTGATCGGGTTGGCGTTGTTCGCCGGTGATCGTTATCTGCCGATCGACTATTGGCTGGCCGACCAGCGCACCGCCACCGGTGAGCAACGCACCCTGCGCCTGACCGACGGCACGCTGCTCAACCTCAACACCCACAGTGCCGTGGATGTGCGTTTCGATGAAAAACAACGGCTGATCATCCTCCTGGAAGGGGAAATCCTCGTCGAAACCGGCCATGGCGACGCTCGGCCGTTTATCGTCGAAACCCGCGAAGGCAGCATGCGTGCACTGGGGACAAGGTTCCTGGTCAAGCGTGAAGAAGAAGGTACGCGCCTGAGCGTGCTGAAATCGGCGGTGGCCGCCCATCCCGAGTCGAGTCCTGAAGAGCAGATTCTGCGTGAAGGCCAACAAGTCCTGATGCGCAGCAATGGCCTCGGGCCGATCGTCGCGCTCAACCTCGGCGCCGATGCCTGGACCCGCGGCATGCTGGTGGTGGACAACACACGGCTGGAAGACCTGATCCATGAACTCGGTCGTTATCGACGCGGACATCTTGGCGTTGCTCCAGAAATCGCCGACCTGCGCATCACCGGCAGCTTCCCGCTACACGACACCGATCTGGCCCTGAGCGCCCTGCTGCCGACCCTGCCGGTGCAGATCGAACAGCACACGCCGTGGTGGGTGACGGTCGCGAAGGCTGAAGCCAAACCCGTAGGAGCTGTCGAGTGAAACGAGGCTGCGATCTTTTGATCTGCTCCTAAAAAAACAAAGTCAAAAGATCGCAGCCTCGTTTCACTCGACAGCTCCTACACGGCTCCTACAAAGGCGGGTAATCACTGAATCGAAATTATTTTCAATCAGCCCTATCACTTTTGAATTCTCGTCCGGCACCTAGGCAATTGAGAAATATTTCCATTCAGGAGCCGCTGTATGTCCCGTTCGCTCGACACCTTGTTGCGTCCCAGTTTGCTGGCGATTGCCATTGCCCTTTGCGCCCCTCTGGCCAGCAGTCAGCTGATGGCCGCTGAACAGGCGTCCAGCGTTCGCGCCTACAACCTGCCGGCCTTGCCATTGGCCAGCACCCTGAACCAGATCGCCAGCCAGGCCGGCCTGGCGCTGTCGTTGAATCCTTCACTGGCGGCAGGCAAGACCTCGGCGCCGGTCAAAGGTCAGTTCGACGCTGCCGGCGCCCTGCGCGAAGCTTTGCGCGGCACCGGTCTGCAACTGGAACAGAGCAGCGCTGGCACCTACAGCCTGGTGGCCGTGCCCCAAGGTGTGATGGCCCTGCCGGAAACCGCCGTCATTGGCGTGGAAAACACTGAAAGTGCCTGGGGCCCGGTCGACGGCTACGTCGCTACGCGCACCGCGGCGGGCACCAAGACCGACACGCCGATCGTCGAAGCGCCACGCTCGATGTCGGTGATCACCCGTGCCCAGATGGAAGATCGCGGCGTACAGAACCTCGATGATGCCGTGCGTTACATGCCCGGCGTGATCGCCAGCAGTTACGGCAGTGACTCCCGCGCCGACTGGCTGCGCGTGCGCGGCTTCGAGCCGACTCAGTTCCTCGACGGCCTACCGCTTCCCAAAGGCTCTTACGCCAACCCAAAGGCTGAAACCTGGGACCTGGAGCGCATCACCCTTCTGCGCGGCCCGGCCTCCTCGGTGTACGGTCAGACCCCGCCGGGCGGCATGCTCGACATGGTCAGTCGTCGCCCCGAAGCCCTTGCCAGCCACGAAGTGCGCGCCGAAGTCGGTAGCAACAATCGTAAACAGATCAGCTTCGACAGCACCGGCAAAGTCGGTGAAGCAGGCCAGGTCCTGTACCGCGTCGATGGCGTGGTTCGTGACAGCGGCATGCCGATCGACCACAGCGACGACAAGCGTTACAACATCGCGCCGAGCCTGACTTGGAACATGGATGATGACACCCACCTGACCTTCCTCTCGCAGTTCACTCGCGACGATACCGGAGTCAGTGGCCAATTCCTGCCGCTGCAAGGCACCAAACTGGCCTCGCCGGCAGGCACGAAGATTTCCCACCACAAGAACCTCGGCGATCCGGATTCCGACCACTACGACCGCACTTACTACGCGCTGGGTTACGCCTTCGACCACCGCCTGAACGATGTCTGGCAGTTCAAGCAAAACCTGCGTTACACCAAAAGCGATCTGTCGTTCCAGCAGGCCTATGCCTCCTTCGGTGACGTCGTCGCGCCGGACGGCACCCTCAAGCGCCTGGTTGACCAGGTGGACGAGGACATCAGTCAGTTCGCCGTGGACAACAACTTCCAGGCCGATTTCCAGACCGGTGCGCTGAGCCACACCGTGCTGCTGGGCCTGGATCACCAACGCACCAACACCAACTACAAATGGCTGGAAGGCAACGCGCCGGACAGCAACGTGATCCATCCGATCCGTGGCGCAGATTTCTCCAACGTCGCGTACAACACGTTTTACGATTACAACCAGAAGACCAACCAGACCGGCCTCTACGCTCAGGACCAGATCTCCCTGGACAAATGGCGTCTGACGTTGGGTGGTCGTGAAGACTGGATTCACAGCTCGACGCTATTTCACAACCAGGGTGATGCGACCAACACCCAACGCGACAAGGCCTTCAGCGGCAACGCTGGTCTGAGTTACGTGTTCGATTCCGGTATCACGCCGTACATTTCCTACACAGAGTCCTTCCAGCCTTCCATGGGCGCCGACGCCAGCTCCACCCAGTCGTTCAAACCGACCGAAGGCAAGCAGACCGAAGTCGGCGTGAAGTACCAACCGCCGGGCACCCGCACCTTGCTGACCGCCGCTGCGTTCGACCTGCGCCAGCAAAACGTTTCGGTTTCGCAGAACAACGTCACCAGCCAGATCGGCGAACTGAAAGTGCGCGGGATCGAGCTGGAAGCCATTTCCGACGTCACCGACAACCTGAAGCTGGTCGGCTCCTACACCTACACCGACACCGAAATCCTCAAGGGGGACGACAAGGGCAACCGGATGAAACTGGTCCCTCGCAACCAGGCTTCGCTGTGGTCCGACTACACTTGGCACGCCGGTGTGCTTGACGGTTTTGGCGTGGGCGCGGGCGTGCGTTACGTCGGCGATACTTACGGCAACACCGCCAACACCGACAACGGCCATGTGGGTTCGTACACCGTGTACGACGCCGCCGTGCATTACGACCTCAGCCGCATTAATCCGGTATTGACGGGTGTTTCGGTCGATGTAACGGCGAAGAACCTGTTCAACAAGGACTACTTGTCGACCTGCGATGGCACCTGGTGCTACTACGGCGACGAACGCAACGTCGTGGCTGCGGTGAACTACAAGTGGTAAACCGCTGAGCGGATTGCAGCTAACAAGGGTCACGGTTCAGCCGTGGCCCTTTTGCATTTGGATGACTCATGAAAAGCACTACCATCCGCCGCTGGTCCTTAGTCCACACCTGGACCAGCCTCATCTGCACCGTGTTCCTGCTGATGCTCGCGCTGACCGGCCTGCCATTGATCTTCCATCACGAGATCGACCACTTGCTGGGCGATGCCGCTGAATTGAAGGCGATGCCGGCGGACACCCCGCTGCTGAATTTGCAGCAGTTGGTGCAGGCGGCTGAAAAGCATCGTCCCGGCGAGGTCATGCAGTACTTCGGCTTCGATGAAGATGAGCCCAACGCCGCGATCACAATCATGGCGGCCACCGCCGGCACTGAACCGAATTCGTCTCACACCTTCATGCTCGACGCCCGCACCGGCGAAGCGCTGGAAATGCCGTCGGCCAACGGTGGCTTCATGATGATCATGTTGCGCCTGCACGTGGACATGTTCGCCGGTCTGCCGGGCAAGTTGCTGCTGGCGTTCATGGGCCTTCTGTTCGTGGTGGCGATTGTGTCCGGGACGGTGCTGTACCTGCCGTTCATGCGGCGTTTGACATTTGCCACCGTGCGCCAGGACAAATCCACCCGTCTGCGCTGGCTCGATCTGCATAACCTGATCGGCGTGGTAACCCTGACCTGGGCCTTGGTGGTCGGTGTCACCGGCGTCATCAGCGCCTGCGCCGACCTGCTGATCGCCGCGTGGCGCAACGACAGCCTGAGCGCGATGGTCGCGCCGTACCGCGATGCGCCGCCACTGACACAATTGGCGCCTGCGACCCGCTTGCTCGACATCGCCAAGGAAGTCGCACCGGGCATGCAGCCGGACTTCATCGCCTTCCCCGGCACACGATTCTCCAGCGAACACCATTACGCGGTGTTCATGAAAGGCAGCACTCACCTGACCTCGCACCTGCTGACACCGGTGCTGATCGACGCCAGCACCCTGCAAGTCACCGCCGTGGCCGAACGCCCGTGGTACATGGACGCCATGGGCATGTCACAACCGTTGCACTTCGGTGATTACGGTGGCATGCCGATGAAGATCCTCTGGGCGACGCTGGACGTGCTGACCATCGTCGTGCTCGGCAGCGGGGTTTACCTGTGGGTGGTGCGGCGCAAGGCGGCGAAACCGGTGCTCGAGAACGCGGAGAGTCCAGCATGAGGCCGCGGCAGTCGAATTTCTGGAAGGTCTTTTCCACCCCAACGGTTATCGCCCTGCTCAGCGCCGCGGGGTTGTTTGCCGCGTTGCTGGGGGATGGCGTGTGGGACGCATTGAGCTGGTTGGGCCTGGGCATTCCCACAATCCTCGCCCTGCGCGGCCTGCTGCAACGCCGATAACAACACCGAACCTGTTGCGTGATCCACGCGCTATGCTGCCCAGCACTGCCCCATACCGAGACGCTGCCATGTCCGCCGCCAGCATGACCCTGTTCCACAATCCTTTATCGCCCTTCGTTCGCAAAGTCATGGTGCTGCTGCACGAAACCGGTCAACAGGACCGCGTGGCGCTGCAAGACTGCGTGCTCACACCAGTCAGCCCGGACCTGATACTCAACGAAGACAATCCGCTGGGTAAAATTCCGGCCTTGCGCCTGGCCGATGGCAACGTCATCCATGACAGCCGGGTGATCCTCGATTACCTCGACCACCAGCACGTCGGCAACCCGCTGATACCGCGCGACGGTTCGGCCCGCTGGCGGCGCCTGACCCTGGCCTCCCTGGCCGACGGGATCATGGACGCCGCGGTGCTGATTCGTTATGAAGTCGCCCTGCGTGCCCCGGAAAAACACTGGGACGAGTGGCTCGATGGCCAGCGCGAGAAGATTCGTCGCGGCCTGGCATTGCTGGAAGTCGACGCGATTGCCGAGCTGACCAGCCATTTCGATGTGGCGGCGATCAGTGTTGCCTGTGCGTTGGGCTACCTGGATTTGCGCCATCCGGATCTGGAATGGCGCACGACGAATCCGAAGCTGGCGAACTGGTACTTCGAGGTGAGTCAGCGGGCCTCGATGCTGGCGACTATGCCGAAGGTCTGATCTTTGGCCGGCCATGCCGGCCTCAGAAGATCGCAGCCTGCGGCTGCTCCTACGCCGAACGCGTGCTCCTCTAGGAGCTGCCGCAGGCTGCGATCTTTTGATCTTTCGGGAAACAACCTGTAAATCAGCGTCGCCAACACCTCTCCTTCCCGCTGATCCTCACGCAACCCCAACGACCGGCTCATTCCACCGCTCCCATATCAAACGCCAGCGGCTTGGCCGACTTCTGTCCAATCCCATACCAGTCCAGCTTGCGGGTCAGCACCATGAACACGCCCAGCAATCCGAACAACAGCAGCGAACCCATCAACAACGCGTAATCCTCTGCACTGAGCAAGCCATAGAGCAAGCCATACAACGCCGCCAATCCCGCCGAAAAACTCAAGCCGTGACGCACGCTGCGCAGCACGTGGCAGACATAAAAACCGATCAACAACACACAGCCGCCCGCCGACAGCAGGTACGCCAGGGCAAAGCCGATGTGCTCGGACAGTGACAGCAACAGCAGGTAGAAAAACGCCAGGGCCACGCCTACCAGCGCGTATTGCACCGGGTGTACCGCCAGGCTTTTCAGCACTTCGAAGAGGAAGAAACCGGCGAAGGTCAGGACGATAAACAGCAACGCATATTTGATGGCCCGATCACTCTTCAGGTACTGATCCACCGGATCGATGAAGCTCACCCCGAAACTGCGGCCGGTATAGGCTTCGCAACCGCCGCCGGACACGCAGCTGCTCAAGGCCTCTTGCAAATTGGTGGAGAAAAACGAGGTCTGCCAATTGGCGGTGAAACCCTGATCACTGACTTCACGCTGGGCCGGCAGGTAGTTGCCGATGAAACTCGGATGCGGCCAATTGGCGGCCAGCGATACTTTGCTGGTTTTGCCCACCGGAAGAATCTGCAACTGGCCAGTGCCTTGCAGGCGCAGGTCGAAACCGAAGGCCAATTCTGTAGCTTGCTTCGCGTCGAGCGCCGGCAGGGTGACATGCACACCCTCCCCTAACCAGCCCACCTGGCTGCCGGGGACGAAGTCGAGTTTCTGGCCATTGAGTTCGAGTTTCAGGGCGTTTTCGATGCCGCGAATGTCGCTGATCCCGACCGCCAAAAATGGCTGATCGAACTGGTAATCGGCGAAATCGTCCTTGATACCCAATTGAGCCGGGAGCGAGAAATGCCCGCTGATGCGGTTGTCTGCATGAAACAGACGCGCCTCGTAAATGCCCCGGGAACGCAGTTCCGTCTGGACCTGGCCGTCGAGTTCGAAGCGCTCCGGGAGGAAATACAAACGGCCGCGTTCTTCACCCACTTCCTGGTAACGCTCGTTGGTTTTCTCGTTGAGCTTCCAGGTGCGCACCACTTTGCGATACGGCACCACCATCAGCGGCCCGCTCAGTTGCTGGCTATAGCTGGAACTGCGGGCGATGTCTTCGAGGACACCGTCGCGCAGTTGCTGGCGGTCCTGGATCACGCCGTTAATCATCAGGAGCGGGATCAGCAACAACAGAATGAGAAGGGCAATTGCCCCGAGTTTTATGGTCAGGCTGCGGTTCATGGGACTCTCCCTGTTTGGATGGGGCGAGTCTGGGAGGGGTGTGTGGGGGATTTATGGGAGGAATGTGGAGAGTGTGTGGAGACTGGGCCGGCCCTTCGCGAGCAAGCTCGCTCCCACAGGGATCTGGGTGAGTTCACAGATGTAATTCACAACCGAAGCCCAATGTGGGAGCGAGCTTGCTCGCGATGGAAGCGACTCGGTTTTAAGGCAGGCGCAAAGTCACTTCAACGCCGTCGTCGACGTTACCAATGCTCACCGCTCCACCATGCAACTTGACCACCTCTTCAACGAAGTTAAGCCCCAACCCCGTGCTCTTGCGCCCGCTGTCCGGTCGCGGCAGTGAATAGAAGCGCTCGCTCAGTCGGGGCAACGCATAGTCGGGAATGGCCTCAGCCTGGTTGAACAACCTGAACTCAATTTGCTCCCCAATGCGTTCGGCGCTGAATCGCAACAAACCCTGAGCCGGGGTGAAATCCAAACCGTTCTCCAGCAGATTGCCCAGCGCCTGACGCAACAGGAACGGTTCACCGGTCAGCACCAGATCCACTGCAATGGTTTGTTCCACGCGCAACTGTTTGCCTTCGATGCGCGCCGCCTGAGCGCTCAGCAAATCATCTACCAACTTCGCCAGCGGCACCGCCACCCGTTCCTCCAGCCCTTGGCGTTGCTCGACCAGGGCCAGATTCAACAAACGCTCAATCAACTGCTGCATCCGCGCGCTTTCGCTGTCGATGTTGCTGACAAAACGCTGTTGCTGGGCCAGCGGCATCTCGCCTTGCAGCAACTCCGCTGCGCCGCGAATCGCCGCCAGGGGGCTTTTCAGTTCGTGGGTCAATGTGTGCACGTAACGCTCGACATAGGCTTTGCCTTCTAGCTGCGTACGCATCTGCTCCACCGCAGTCGCCAGTTGCTCCAGCTCGCCGCCACGGTAGTGCGGAACCTCGACCCGCCGGCCTTCACTCACTGCCTGTGCATAAGCCGTCAATCGTCGCAGCGCCGCGCTCAGCCACCAGGACAACAACGCGCCAAACAGCAGACCTAGGCCGATGAGCCCGGCACCCCAGGCAAGCAATCGCCGCTCAGTGCGATCAACGTATGGCTGCAACGAGCTGTTGGGTTTGGCCACGGTAACCACGCCGATAATCTGGCCGTTGTCGCGAATCGGGGCGCCGACGTGCATCACCGAGGAGTTCGGATCGTCCGGATCGCTGCGGCTGGAACGAGCGCCGTATTCGCCTCGCAGGGTCAGTAAAACATCGTTCCAGCGCGAGTAATCCTGCCCCACTGCCACACCGCTGGAGTCCAGCACCACAACGCCCTTGGCATCGGTGACGTAGATCCGGTGGTTGACCTGGTTCTTCGGCAATCCCCAGATGTTCGCCTTCGGTTGCCGTTCGCCATAAGCCTTGAGCAGCTCGGGCCAGCGGTTCTGATTCAGGGTGCCGGCCTTGAAGTCGTCTCGCAGGATTTCGGCCATGAGATTGGCGGTGTCGACCAGCGTTTCTTCGGTGGACTGGCGCACACCTGGACGGATTTCTTCCATCACGGTGTTCAGCACAAAGTAGCCGGTCAGGCCGATAAACAGTACGTAGACCAGAAAAATCCGGATCCCCAGCGGCATCAGCTACGCCCCGGGCTGTAGCTGTAGCCGAGGCCGCGATGGGTCTGGATCGGTTCTGCGTCAGCCTTCACCTGACGCAATTTTGCGCGCACGCTCTTGATGTGGCTGTCGATGCTGCGCTCGTACCCGGCATCGGCGGCGACGCCCAGCGCATCGAGCAATTGCTCGCGGCTGAAGACCCGTTCGGGTTGGTCCAGCAGGCATTGCAGCAGACGGAACTCATGGCGGGTCAGGGTTAGAAGCTGACCGCGGTAGCTGATCTGCACCCGCTCGCTGTCAATGCGAAACAGCGCCGATGACACCGCGGCGGTCGCTCGCGGCGCCATGCGCTTGAGAATCGCCCGGACCCGCGCCGCCACTTCCCGTGGGCTGAACGGCTTGACCACGTAATCGTCGGCACCGATTTCCAGGCCCACAACGCGATCGATTTCAGCATCACGAGCGCTGAGGAAGATCACCGGCACTTCGCTGAAACGCCGCAATTGCTTGCAGGTCTCGAAGCCGCTGATGTCCGGCAGACCAATGTCCAGAATGATCAAGTCGGCCGGAGTCTGGCGCTGATGCTCAAGCCCAGCGGCGCCAAGGCTCAGCCAGGTGGTGGTGAAGCCCTCGCCCTGCAAGGCGAAAATCAGGGTGTCGGCAATCGCCGCTTCGTCTTCGACAATCAGGATATGAGGCATGGCGTCCGAGCCCGGGAGTTAAGTGGGCGAACGGTGCCCCAAGGCTCACGTCACGTCAATGAGACCACTTGAAATCAGCAGTCGGGTTTGTCCGCCGTAAAGCGCCGTGCCGGGTTCACCGCCGCGCCGAACTCACGCAAGGCTTTGGCACCGATCAACAAAGGGTAGTTGAAGCTGCTGCGGTCGGTGAGGTTGACCTCAACGGTGCGCTTGACGTTGCCCAGGCACAGTTCCAGATCAACCACCGGACGCTTGGTGGGCTCGACCGCTTCATTGTCGTCCTCGTCTTCTTCGGAGCGGGTCTTGATCTTGCTGATCCGCGCGACCTTGTGTTCGTAGACCTTGTTGCTCGCGCCTTTGGTGGCGAGGCGGAAGCGCACCCACTCGTCGCCATCGCGGGTGAAGGTTTCGATGTCTTTGGCCGACAGCGACGCGGTCAGGGCGCCGGTGTCCATCTTGGCCTTGAGGACTTCACCACCGATTTCCGGCAGCGCGATGTATTCATAGCGCCCGTACAGGGTCGGCTCAGCAGCCAGGACCGGCAGGGCCACGAGGGAAAGCAGTGCAAGGAGGGATTTCACGTAATGGGCTTCCTTGAGGAAATTGGGGCACAGAGGCCAAATTCTAGACCGCAAAAAACAACGATAGTTGGTTCAGTACAACCCTTGTGGCGAGGGAGCTTGCTCCCGTTCGGCTGCGCAGCAGTCGTAGTACGGCTCACAGGGTGTACCTGAAAAATCGAAGTGCATGGTTTTGGGGCCGCTTCGCAGCCCAGCGGGAGCAAGCTCCCTCGCCACAGAGATCTCATAACTCTGGGAGGTTAGCGGTTCGAAGGTGAAACATTCGTCGTCGCCGATTTGGCCTGCCGTCCGAAGCTGCTTATCATTGCTTATCATTGCTGATCAGCGGCAACGTGCCGAGGGTCATCATCGACTTCAAGACCCGCGAAACCATCCAGAACTGGGTCAACCAGCTCTGGATCGAGAAGGATCGGCGCATCGACGCATTGCGCGCCGCGCGCCGCTGAATCAACTACCGGTGCCTGCGCCCCAGATCCCGCCCAGGTTTTGCAGCAGTGAACCGCCGACGCCCTGCTGACCGAAAAATTGCAGAAGCACGGGGGCAAACAGGCCGATCATGCCAGTGTCCATGCCCAATGCGCTGAAGGCACTGTTCAGGTCGTTGGTGTTATTCACGTTGCCCAAGACGTTGTCCAGACCTGCCGCTTTACCGGACGAGCCAAGCAAGCCGCTGAGGAGGCCCAGTTCGCCGCCACCCGACAGTAAGTCGATGCCGGGCACGCTTTTGGACAACTCCGAGTAGTCGGTCGAGCTCAATTGATTCTTCGCCAGACCGAGCATCGCCCCGGCACCGCCAATGGCTTGTTCTGGTGTCACGTTCAATTGGCTGAGCGCACTCAGCAGACCGGCCGTCTGCGCGGTCGTCACAGTCGGCGCGGACGCGGCGGCGTCATCGTTCTGCGTGCCGGAGAGGGCATTGGCCGCATCGAACAGGCTGAACTGAGCAAAGACCGGACTGGCCACCAGACACATCAGCGAAGCCAGTGCAAAACCGCGTGAAATCTTCATTCAGACATCCTCATGTGCCATGAAAACCGCCCGGCAATGGGCGGCGAAAAACCGTGTGTTGGACTGGCATCCCCATGGATTGTTCCCAGCCCAGTGAGTTTGTCGCGGATTCTGTAGGAGCTGCCGAAGGCTGCGATCTTTTGATCCTGATTGTTGGCGGAATTGAATGCGCTGAAGATCAAAAGATCGCAGGCTTCGCCAGCTCAGGTCCACATCAAAAAAGAATGCAGTCGCGCTGCATCCAGTCTGGCCCCGCCCGCGTATATCAAGCACGGACAGACATTCCTGGCCGATTCCCTGCACGAGGACCATCACCATGAAACGCACTTCGATCAAAACGCCGTTGATGGCCAGCCTGCTGATCCTGGCCCTTGGTGGCGGATTCGTCCTGAACACCGTGCAAGCGGCAGACACGGGCCACGCGGTCATCGTCGGCGGCCAGAGCATGATGCCGAGCAAGGACATCATCGATAACGCGGTGAACTCCGCCGACCACACCACCCTGGTCGCCGCCGTGAAAGCCGCTGGCCTGGTGGATACCCTCAAGGGCAAAGGCCCGTTCACCGTGTTCGCCCCGGTCAACTCGGCCTTCGCCGCGCTGCCGGCGGGTACTGTCGACAACCTGCTCAAACCCGCCAACAAGGCGACCCTGACTCACGTCCTCACCTACCACGTCGTCGCCGGGAAACTCGACATGATGACCCTGGCCGAGAAGATCAAGGCCGGTGGCGGCAAAGCCGAACTGACCACCGTCGCAGGCGGCAAGCTGTGGGCGATGATGAACGGCCCGCACAACATCACGATCAAGGATGAAAAAGGTGACGTCGCCGACATCACCACCTATGACGTGTTCCAGTCCAATGGCGTGATTCAGGTCATCGACAAAGTACTGATGCCGAAAAGCTGAGGGGTGCCGCCGACCCTGCACATCGGGGTCGGCGGTTTTTCGAGGTGGCCGCCCGTGAATGGAACAACCGCGCACCGTGAACTAACCTCTGCCTGCAACCAGCACCTCACGCAGCCCACCTCGATTGCCTGGAGAACTGCCATTCACATCGCCGACGCCGATCAGCTCAGGCAGCTTCTGGCCCAGTGTTCACTGGGCGACCGCCGCGCTTTCGAGACGCTTTACCGCAGCGTCGGCCCACGGCTGCATGGCGTAGCGCTGCGTTTCATGGGGCGGCCGGATCTGGCTGAAGAAGTGCTGCAGGAAAGCTTCGTACGCATCTGGAACAACGCCTCGCGCTACGAGGCGCATCTGTCGGCACCGCTGACCTGGATGATCAACATCACCCGTCATCAGGCCATCGATCAGTTGCGCAAACACCGCGACCGGCCGTTGAGCGACTTTGAAGAACAGGCGCTGGTGGATGAAAGCCCTTCGGCCCACGAACAGCTAAGCCGTGCCCGTGAGGCCAACGCCTTAAACCGCTGCCTGGAAAGCCTCGACGGCATGCAGCGTCAATCGATCACCGTGGCTTACTTTCAGGGGTTGTCCTGCTCTGAGCTCGCCGAACACCTGGCCGCGCCGCTGGGCTCGGTGAAATCCTGGATCCGCCGCGGTATGGAGCGACTGCGCAGGTGCCTTGAATCATGAACTATCAAACCCCCACCCTGCGCCGCGCCCTCGCCGCCGATTACGCCATTGGTTTGATGCCTTCTGCTGCTCGTCGGCGTTTCGAACAGTTGTTGTTGGAGGACGCCGCATTGCGCGCGGAACTGGCGCAGTGGCAAGAAAGCCTGGTCAGCTTGACCGAAGCGCTGCCCGAGCAGCCGGTGCCGGAGCGGGTGTGGCTGGGAATTACGGCGCGGATTGAGCCGCAGGTGCTGCATATTCCGGAAAAACGTCCGTTCTGGAGCTGGTTGCGAGTGACGGCTGCGGTTTGCTCGCTGGTGATCGCCGTGACGTTGGGCGTGATTTATAACCGCGACAGCGCGCGTTTCAGCGCCACGCTGCTGACTGCCGACGCGCAGCCTGCGCTGAAGGTTGAAGCGCACGAGAACTACCTGAAGGTCGAGCCACTGACTCTGGCGGCGGTTGATCCGGGGCGCAGTCTGGAGTTGTGGGCGATTCCGGCGGATGGCAAGCCGATTTCACTTGGGGTGATTCCGGCTGACGGTAAGGGGCGCGTAGAGTTGAGCGATGCGCAGAAGACGTTGATCGGCAAACCGATTGCGTTGGCGGTCAGTCTTGAACCGAAGGGCGGTTCGCCGACGGGGCAGCCAACGGGGCCGGTGTTGTATCAAGGGGCGTTGGCAGCCCTTTAATGATCGTTCCAGCCATAGAAAACGGCGACCTGAAGGTCGCCGTTTTGTTTTGCGTGAAGCCTTACGCTGCGCTGAACAGTTTGTGCGGATCGATCACAAACTTCTTCGGTACGCCCGCATCGAACTCGCCATAACCACGTGGCGCGTCATCCAGGCTGATGACTTCCACGCCAACGATGTCGGCAATGTGAATGCGGTCCCACATGATCGCCTGCATCAGCTGGCGGTTGTACTTCATCACTGGCGTCTGGCCGGTGTGGAAGCTGTGGGATTTGGCCCAGCCCAGACCGAAGCGGATGCTCAGGCTGCCCATCTTCGCGGCTGCGTCGACTGCACCCGGATCTTCAGTCACGTACAAGCCTGGGATACCGATTTTGCCGGCGACCCGAACCACGCCCATCAGCGAGTTGAGCACGGTAGCCGGAGCCTCGTGTTTCACGCCGTCATGGCCGTGACCGCGCGCTTCGAAGCCCACGGCGTCGACGGCGCAATCCACTTCTGGCTCGCCCAGCAGTGCAGCGATTTGTTCGTGCAGCGGGGTATCCAGGGACAAGTCGGCGATTTCGAAACCCTGAGCCTTGGCGTGCGCCAGGCGGACGGTGTTGACGTCACCGATGATCACCACGGCTGCGCCCAGCAGGCGAGCGGAAGCGGCGGCGGCCAGACCGACAGGACCGGCACCGGCGATGTACACGGTGCTGCCCGGGCCAACGCCGGCCGTCACTGCGCCGTGGTAACCGGTCGGCAGGATGTCGGAGAGGCAGGTCAGGTCACGGATTTTTTCCATGGCCTTATCACGGTCAGGGAGTTTCAGCAGGTTGAAATCGGCATACGGCACCATCGCGTATTCAGCCTGACCGCCGGTCCAGTCGCCCATGTCGACATAACCGTAAGCACCGCCCGGACGCGCCGGGTTAACGCTCAGGCAGACACCGGTGTGCATTTCCTTGCAGGAACGGCAGCGCCCGCAAGCGACGTTGAACGGGACGGACACCAGGTCGCCGATCTGCAGGTTCTCGACGTCGCTGCCCTTCTCGATCACTTCACCGGTGATTTCGTGACCCAGTACCAGGCCGGTTTGAGCCGTAGTACGACCGCGCACCATGTGCTGGTCGGAACCACAGATGTTGGTGGAAACCACACGCAGGATGACAGCGTGATTAATCTTCCTGCCGCGCGGGTCCTGCATTTTCGGATAGTCGATTTTCTGTATTTCGACTTTGCCATTGCCGAGATACACCACACCACGATTGCCAGACATGCTTTCACCTCGCTGTTGTTTTTATGTAGCGGTCGCGTCGCCATGGATCGGCGGCGCGTTGATTGCTCGGTAAGTCAAAAGATCGCAGCCTTCGGCAGCTCCTACGCCGATCGCATATCCCTGTAGGAGCTGCCGAAGGTTCGGGCCGCGTTCGGACGATCTTTTGGCGGTCTTCAATACGCTACAAAACCACCGTTCTGTTCGCGTTCAAAAACACCCGTCGTTCAATGTGATAACCAACGGCCCGGGCCAGGGTCAGCCCTTCGATATCCCGCCCCTTGGCGATCAGGTCTTCGGGGTAATGACTGTGGTCCACGGCCTCTACGCCCTGGGCGATGATCGGGCCTTCGTCCAGGTCGTTGTTGATGTAGTGCGCCGTGGCGCCGACCAGTTTCACGCCCTTGTTGTAGGCCTGGTGATAGGGCTTGGCGCCCTTGAAACCCGGCAGCAGGGAGTGATGGATATTGATCGCCTTACCGTCGAGTTTGCGGCACAGCTCTGGCGACAGGACTTGCATGTAACGGGCAAGGATCACCAGTTCGGCGCCGGACTCTTCAATCACCTGCCAGACCTGACGCTCCTGCGACGGTTTGTCGTTCGGGTCCAGCGGGAAGTGGTAGTACGGAATCTGGTGCCATTCCGCCAACGGCTTGAGGTCCGGGTGGTTGGAAACCACGGCGGCCACGTCCATCGACAACTGGCCGATGCGCTGGCGGTAGAGCAAATCGTTGAGGCAATGATCGGCCTTGGAGACCATGATCACCACTTTTGGCCGGTAGTTCGGCGCAGTGAGTTCGAAGATCATGCCGAAGGCTTGGCCGCGTTCTTCGAGCCCTGCGCGGAAGGCTTGTTCGTCAAAGCCGTCGGGCTGACGGAATTCCACGCGAATGAAGAAACGGCCCGAGAGCCGATCATCGAAGGAATGGTGCTCGGTGACGTAGCAGCCCTGCTCGAACAGAAAGCGGGTCACCGCGTCCACGGTGCCGAGAACGCTTGGGCAGTCGGCGGTCAGAATCCATGTGTCTGGGGCGCGGCTCATAGTGCGGTGACTCCTGTTCGTGGGTGACGCAGCTCATGTAGCAGCTGCCGCCAGGCTGCGTCCGGCGGCGAAGCCGTCGCAATTCGGGCACCCCGATTTCGATTCTGAATCGGGGTTCAGGTTTTACGACGGCTTCGCCGCCGAACGCAGCCTTCGGCAGCTGCTACATGGACCGCGACCGCCTTCGAACTAATTACGCCTGGACGCTAAGCCCGTACTCAGCCGCCGCATCCTGCAACCACAACCACCAGTAATCCGAGAAGCTGCGGCGAATCAGCAGTTCCCAGGTGTCTTCGGCGGTATGGCGGATCACCAGTTGCGACTTGGCAAACACAGTGCCCACGGCCTTACCCACCGGGAAACTGTTGGGGTGCACGTCGTAGCTGGTGGACTTCATCAGCACCTGGCGCACGTTCGGGCCGCTCAGTTCAAGGATCTGCTGGCCGCCGCTGACGTTGGTGATCGCGATGTGCAGATCGCCCAGCGCTTCGCGCAGCTTTTGCTCGGCGGCGAATTCTTCACCGGTCGGCACGATCAGCAGCCATTCATCCGGTCCCATCCATTGCAGGCTGGTTTCGCCTTTGACGACGACGGTCAGCGCGCCCGGCAATTCGATACCGAGGGCCTTGTGCACGCCAGCGGCGAAGGCAGCATCGTGGCCATCGCCACGAATGGTCAGGTGGCCGAGGAGTTTTTTCTCACGCACGATCACGCCGGCGCTTTTGCGACCCTTGCCCACGAGGCTGGCGAGGTCGGCGTGATGCAGCGACGACTCGGCCTTGGCCCCGGTGGTTGGGCGTTGTTGGTAAACATTGGCTGTGGTCATAAAGCACCTGTCCTGAATTCTTTTTGTACTCCCTGTGGAAGCAGCGTTGCCGCCATCGCGAGCAAGCTCGCTCCCACAGGGAATCGCTGTGTCAGATGTTCTGGCGATCACCTTTTGGATCGAAGAACACCGAAGAAACGATTTCCGCCTCGATCACGCTGCCATCGGCCAGCGGTGCGAACACTCGCTCACCGATACGCTTCAAGCCGCCCTTGACCACACCCATGGCAAACGAATAGCCCAGGGAGTTGTGCAAGTAGCTGGAGGTGACGTGACCGACCATCGTCATCGGGATCGCTTGCTTGGTGTTGAACACCAGTTGCGCACCTTCCGGCAGCCATTTGGTCGGATCGATCGGCTTCAGACCGACCAACTGTTTGCGCTGATCACGCACGCAGTCTTCGCGGTTCATGCCACGCTGGCCGATCCATGAGAAAGGTTTAGTGCGACCGACGCACCAGCCCATGTTCAGGTCATCCGGAGTCATCGAGCTGTCAGTGTCCTGCCCGACGATGATGAAGCCCTTCTCGGCCCGCAGCACGTGCATGGTTTCGGTGCCGTACGGGGTCAGGTTGTATTTCTTGCCGGCCTCGACGATTTTCTCGAGCACGCCCATGGCGTAGTCGGCTTGAACGTTGACTTCGTACGACAGTTCACCGGTAAACGAAATCCGGAACACCCGCGCCGGCACACCGCCGACCAGACCTTCTTTCCAGGTCATGAACGGGAAGGCTTCGTTGGTCAGGTCGATGTCGGTGACTTCGCTGAGCAGCTTGCGGCTGTTCGGCCCGGACAGGGTCATGGTTGCCCAGTGATCCGTCACGGACGTGAAGTACACCTTCAGGTCTGGCCATTCGGTCTGATGGTAGATTTCCAGCCATTGCAGCACGCGTGCCGCGCCGCCGGTGGTGGTGGTCATCACGAAGTGGTTGTCGGCGAGACAGGCGGTTACGCCGTCGTCGAACACCATGCCGTCTTCTTTGCACATCAGGCCGTAGCGGGCCTTGCCCACGTCGAGTTTGGTCCAGGCGTTGGTGTAGATGCGGTTGAGGAACTCGCGTGAGTCCGGGCCCTGGATGTCGATCTTGCCCAGGGTCGAAGCGTCCAGCAGGCCGACGCTGTCGCGCACGGCTTTGCATTCGCGTTTCACGGCAGCGTGCAGGCCTTCACCGTTTTTCGGGAAGTACCAAGGACGCTTCCACTGACCGACGTCTTCGAACTCGGCGCCGTTCTTCACGTGCCAGTGATGCAGCGCGGTGAAACGCACAGGTTCGAAGATGTGCCCACAATGACGACCGGCTACAGCACCGAAGGTGACCGGCGTGTAGTTCGGGCGGAACATGGTGGTACCCATCTGCGGGATGGTCACGTTCAGCGAACGGGCGGCGATGGCCAGACCGTTGACGTTGCCGAGCTTGCCCTGGTCAGTGCCGAAGCCCAGTGCGGTGTAGCGTTTGACGTGCTCGACCGACTCGAAGCCTTCGCGGGTTGCCAGTTCGATGGCGGCCGCGGTGACGTCGTTTTGCAGGTCGACGAATTGCTTCGGCGCACGTGCGGTGTTCTTTTCGTGCGGCACCTGGAACAGCGCCAGTGTTGGCTCTTCCAGACGACTCAGGGCTTTCGGCAAGGTGCCTTCGACCACGCTGAAACCGGCTTCGCTGGCTGCGCGAGCGCCGCCTTCAAAACCATCGGCCAGGGAATCGCCGAGGCCATAGACGCCGTTGATGCCACCGACGCACACGCGTTTCTGCGGTGCCTCGCCCGGTACGAAACCGAGAATGTCTTCACGCCAGATCGGCTTGCCACCCAAGTGCGACGCCAGGTGAACCACCGGGCTGTAACCGCCGGAGCTGGCAACCAGGTCGCATTCAAGCCACTCACCTGGGCTGGTCACGGCGTGTGCTTTGACATCGATCGCGGCAACGCGAGCGGCGGTCACGTGCTTGCTGCCACGCGTCTCGATCACGGCGCTGCCGGTCAGGATGCGGATGCCTTTGGCGCGCGCTTCTTCAACCAGCGCACCGCGCGGATTGCTGCGGGCATCTGCGATGGCGACGACTTGCAGGCTGGCGTCGAGCCAATCCAGTGCAACGCGATAGGCGTGATCGTTGTTGGTCGACAGCACCAGTTTTTTGCCCGGTGCCACGCCGTAACGACGCACGTAAGTCGACACAGCGCCGGCGAGCATGTTGCCCGGCACGTCGTTGTTGCCGTAAACCAGCGGACGCTCGTGAGCGCCGGTCGCCAGCACTACACGCTTGGCGCGAACCCGGTGGATGCGCTGACGGACCTGGCCAATCGGGGCGCGGTCGCCGAGGTGATCGGTCAGGCGCTCGTGAATGGTCAGGAAGTTATGGTCGTGGTAACCGTTGACCGTGGCGCGCGGCAACAGCAGCACGTCCGGGGTGTCTTTCAGTTCGGCGATGACGCTGGCGACCCACTCGGTAGCCGGTTTGCCGTCGAGGCTTTCGCGGGAATCGAGCAGGCTGCCGCCGAACTCTTCCTGCTCATCGGCGAGGATGACGCGAGCACCGCTGCGGGCAGCCGCCAGTGCAGCGGCCAGGCCAGCAGGGCCACCGCCGACGATCAGCACGTCGCAGTGCTGGTTCATGTAGTCGTAGGTGTCCGGATCGTTCTCGGTCGGCGAGCGGCCAAGACCAGCGGCTTTACGAATGTACTTCTCGTAAGTCATCCAGAACGATTGCGGGTACATGAAGGTTTTGTAGTAGAAGCCCGGCGGCATCAGCTTGCCGCCGACCTTGCCGAGAATCCCCATCATGTCGTTGTTCACGCTCGGCCAGCCGTTGGTGCTGGTGGCGACCAGACCTTGATACAGCGCTTGTTGCGTGGCGCGTACGTTCGGGATCTGCGTGGCTTCGGTCGCGCCGATTTGCAGCACAGCGTTCGGCTCTTCGGCGCCGGCGGCAAAGATGCCGCGCGGACGGGAATACTTGAAGCTGCGACCGATGATGTCCACACCGTTGGCCAGCAAGGCGGCGGCCAGGGAATCGCCTTCAAAGCCTTTGTAGCTCTGGCCGTTGAAGGTGAAGCTCAGCACTTTGTTGCGGTCGATCCGTCCGCCGTTGGACAGGCGATTGATCTGGCTCATACCTTCTCTCCCAGAGCCGTGGCGGCCGCTTTCGGGCTATCGGTCTTGTCGGTGAATTGTGGCTTGGTGCCGATCTTGTAGGTTTCGAGAATCTCGTAGGTCACGGTGTCACGGGTGGCGTTGAAGTACTGACGGCAACCGGCGACGTGATCCCACAGCTCGTGGTGCAGACCGCGAGGGTTATCGCGGAAGAACATGTAGTCGCCCCACTCCTCGTCGGTGCAATTGGTCGGATCCAGTGGACGCGGGATGTGCGCCTGGCCGGATGCGTGGAATTCCTCTTCGGAGCGCAGTTCGCCGCAGTGAGGACAGAAGATATGCAACATGGGGATTTCTCCTGTTAGTGGGCAACCGCAGCAGCGCCGTGTTCGTCGATCAACGCACCGTTGTGGAAACGGTCGATGGAGAAAGGTGCAGCCAATGGGTGCATTTCACCCTTGGCCAGACTCGCGGCAAACACGTTGCCCGAGCCAGGTGTTGCCTTGAAGCCACCGGTGCCCCAACCACAGTTGAAGAACATGTTCGGTACCGGGGTTTTCGAGATGATCGGGCACGCATCCGGCGTGGTGTCGACGATGCCGCCCCACTGACGGTTCATGCGTACGCGGGACAAGACAGGGAACATCTCGACGATGGCCTGAATGGTGTGCTCGATCACCGGGTACGAACCACGCTGGCCGTAGCCGTTGTAGCCGTCGATACCGGCGCCGATCACCAGATCGCCCTTGTCGGACTGGCTGATGTAACCGTGTACGGCGTTGGACATGATCACGCTGTCGATAATCGGCTTGATCGGCTCGGACACCAGCGCTTGCAGCGGGTGGGATTCGATCGGCAGACGGAAACCGGCGAGTTTGGCCATGTGCCCCGAGTTACCGGCGGTCACCACACCGACGCGCTTGGCACCGATGAAGCCTTTGTTGGTTTCAACACCGATGCACACGCCGTTTTCCTTGCGGAAGCCGATCACTTCGGTTTGTTGAATCAGGTCCACGCCCAAGGCGTCGGCGGCACGGGCAAAGCCCCAGGCCACGGCATCGTGACGGGCCACGCCGCCGCGACGCTGGACAGTAGCGCCCAAAACCGGGTAGCGCGTGTTCTTCGAGCAGTCGAGGTACGGAATCTCGTCAGCCACTTGTTTGGCATCGAGCAGTTCGCCGTCCACGCCATTGAGGCGGTTGGCGCTGACCCGACGCTCGGAATCACGAATGTCTTGAAGCGTGTGGCACAGGTTATAGACGCCGCGCTGGGAGAACATCACGTTGTAGTTCAGGTCCTGGGACAGGCCTTCCCACAATTTCATTGCGTGTTCGTACAGGTGCGCCGACTCGTCCCACAGGTAGTTGGAGCGAACGATGGTGGTGTTGCGCGCGGTGTTACCGCCGCCCAGCCAGCCTTTCTCGACCACGGCCACGTTGGTGATGCCGTGTTCCTTGGCCAGGTAATAGGCGGTCGCCAGACCATGCCCGCCACCGCCGACGATGACCACGTCATAGACCTTTTTAGGGGTCGGCGTGCGCCACATTTTCTGCCAGTTTTCGTGATGGCTGAGGGAGTGTTTGAAGAGGCCGAAGCCCGAGTAGCGTTGCATAGTCATTTACTCCAAAACCGCGCTCAGCGATAAACCGGGAAGTCCGCGCACAGGGCCGAAACTTGCTGGGCGACATTGGCCTCGACATCGGCGTCGCCGAGGTTGTCGAGGATGTCGCAGATCCAGCCGGCCAGCGTGACGCACTGGGTAACCTTGAAGCCGCGCGTGGTCACCGCCGGGGTGCCAATGCGCAGGCCGGAGGTCACGAACGGCGACTGTGGATCGTTCGGGACAGCGTTCTTGTTCACGGTGATGTGGGCGCGACCGAGTGCTGCATCCGCCTCTTTGCCGGTGAGACCCTGACGGATCAGGCTGACCAGGAACAGGTGGTTGTCGGTACCGCCGGACACTACATCGTAGCCGCGTTTGATAAATACGCCGGCCATGGCCTGGGCGTTGTCGATCACTTGCTGTTGGTAAGCCTTGAAACCGGGCTCCAGCGCTTCCTTGAAGCACACCGCCTTACCGGCGATCACGTGCATCAACGGGCCGCCCTGACCACCGGGGAATACGGCAGCGTTGAATTTCTTTTCCAGCTCTTCGTTGGCCTTGGCCAGGATCAGGCCACCACGTGGACCCCGCAGGGTTTTGTGGGTGGTGGTGGTGACCACGTCGGCGTACGGCAGCGGATTCGGGTACAGACCGGCAGCGACCAGACCGGCAACGTGAGCCATATCAACAAAGAGATAAGCGCCGACTTTGTCAGCGATCTGACGGAAGCGCGGGAAGTCCAGGGTCTTCGAGTAAGCGGAGAACCCGGCGATGATCATTTTTGGCTTGTGCTCGACCGCCATGCGCTCGACTTCGTCGTAATCGATCAGACCGGTGGCGGTGTCGATGCCGTACTGCACAGCGTTATAGAGCTTGCCGGAGAAGCTGACTTTGGCGCCATGGGTCAAGTGACCGCCGTGGGCCAGGCTCATGCCCAGCACGGTGTCGCCGGCCTGCAGCAGCGCAAGGAATACCGCGGCGTTGGCCTGGCTGCCGGAGTGCGGCTGCACGTTGGCGTAATCGGCGCCGAACAGTTGCTTGGCGCGTTCGATGGCCAGCGCTTCAACTTTATCGACGTGCTCGCAGCCACCGTAGTAGCGCTTGCCCGGATAGCCTTCGGCGTATTTGTTAGTCAGGCCACTGCCTTGCGCTTCCATGACGCGTTTGCTGGTGTAGTTCTCTGACGCGATCAGCTCGATGTGATCTTCCTGGCGTTGCTCCTCGGCATTCATCGCCGCCAGCAGTGCATCGTCGTAACCCTGGATCTGGTCTTGCTTGCTGAACATCGCGTCTCTCCCAGCGGCGGCGGTGCGCCATTCGTCTCGGTGAGGCACGTACCTTTCGGCAGTGCCCTTTGGATGCGATGGTATGACCGGCGCAGACAGGCCAAATGCCTACGGACGCCACGCAAAGGTGCGTTTACGACATGGCGGGAAATGGCATGCCGAACACACTCTCCAATTCAGCAGAGAACCCTGTGGGAGCGGGCTTGCCCGCGATGGCGGCATCACATCCAACATTGATGTCAGCTGACCCACCGCTATCGCGGGCAAGCCCGCTCCCACAGGGTCAGGCGGTGATCTGACGGACAAGTAACAGCAGTAGAAAATGCAGTGGATACAAGCCATAAGCCCAACGCCGCATCGGCGGTGGCTGGACGCCTCGGGCGTATCGCAATAACAACAGCCCCAGCAATGGCGCAATCAGACAAGTGGCGATGCCGAAGATGGCTGCACTGTTGCCGAACCGCGCGGAGGAATACAGCACTGTCCACTGATTGGCTGCCAGACAGACCAATCCCGGCAACAGGCTGAAGTACCAGGGACGCTTGATCACCAGCAACATCGCCAGTGGCAACAACACACCGAAGAAGCCGAACATCAGCCGTTCCGGGAACAGCGCCGCCAGCAGCAAGGCGCCTGCCGCCAACAGTCGCGCTGGCAGGGTTCGGTCCTGCCAGCCACGGGCCACCAGCAATCCCAACGCCAATGTAGGCAGCACGTTCAAGGTGTCGGGATGAGGAATGTACATCCGGTAGGGCATTTCGCTGATGGCGCTAAACAGCAGCAACCACCCCAGATAACGCCACTGGCCGTCGGTCGTCACCGCGCGGGCCCGCGCCAGGTTTGCGGCCATCGCCAAACAGAACCACGGGAACGCCAACCGCCCCGGCACATACAGAATATCGACGGAATAACCGACATATCGCAGGTGATCGAGCACCATGCAGAGCAGCGCCAGCCACTTGAGCAGATCCAGTGCCCCATCCCTTTGCGTCATGTGCATAATTGCCCGTCGTCTTTGTATTTTTCTGACAGCATCATCGCGTGTGCTCCCCGGACGATCTTCGGTAAAGTGCGCACCATCATTGACCACGACGCCCTTCACCATAAGAGTCTCGACCACGGAAGCCGGCCATGACCGATAAGAGCCAACAATTCGCCAGCGACAACTATTCCGGTATCTGCCCTGAAGCCTGGGCTGCCATGGAACAGGCCAACCACGGCCACCAACGCGCCTATGGCGACGACGAATGGACCGCTCGCGCGTCCGACGATTTCCGCAAACTGTTCGAAACCGACTGCGAAGTATTCTTCGCCTTCAACGGCACCGCGGCCAACTCCCTGGCCCTGTCGTCGCTGTGCCAGAGTTACCACAGCGTGATCTGCTCGGAAACCGCCCACGTCGAAACCGACGAATGCGGCGCACCTGAATTCTTTTCCAACGGTTCCAAGCTTCTCGTCGCCCGCACCGAAAACGGCAAGCTGACCCCGGAATCGATCCGCGAAATTGCGCTCAAGCGCCAGGACATCCACTACCCGAAACCGCGCGTAGTCACCCTGACCCAGGCCACCGAAGTCGGCAGCGTCTACACCCCGGAAGAAATCCGCGCCATCAGCGCCACGTGCAAAGAACTGGGCCTGAACCTGCACATGGACGGCGCGCGCTTCTCCAACGCCTGCGCTTTCCTTGGCTGCTCGCCGGCCGACCTGACCTGGAAGGCCGGTGTCGACGTGTTGTGCTTCGGCGGCACGAAAAACGGCATGGCGGTGGGGGAAGCGATTCTGTTCTTCAACCACAAGCTGGCTGAAGACTTCGACTACCGCTGCAAACAGGCCGGGCAGCTTGCGTCAAAGATGCGTTTCCTGTCGGCGCCGTGGGTCGGGATTCTGGAAAACGACGCCTGGCTTAAATACGCCCGCCACGCCAACCACTGCGCGCAACTGCTGGCGGAACTGGTGAGCGATATTCCAGGCGTGGAACTGATGTTCCCGGTGCAAGCCAACGGCGTGTTCCTGCAACTCTCGGAACCGGCCATCGCCGCATTGACGGCCAAGGGCTGGCGCTTCTACACCTTCATCGGCAACGGCGGCGCACGCTTCATGTGCTCGTGGGACACCGAAGAAGAACGCGTGCGGGAATTGGCGACGGATATTCGCGAAGTCATGTCCCGCTAACACCCGCGGCAGTCTGCCGCGACGCACGCTCTGTAGCAGCTGGCGAAGCCTGCGTTCGGCTGCGCAGCAGTCGTAAATCCACAAAACGCGGTGTGTATGAAACACCGCGCGGCCTGATCTCACGACTGCTACGCAGCCGAACGCAGGCTGCGCCAGCTGCTACATGAAAAAGCTATCGCTCCTCCCTCCCTGATTGCACCGGACTCTTGGTCTACATTGTTTGTCGAGCCTCCGCTCAGACAACAACAATCAGGAGCGCACGCATGTCATTGAAAGGCAAAACCCTGTTCATTACCGGCGCGAGCCGCGGGATTGGTCGTGAGATCGCGCTGCGGGCTGCGCGGGATGGGGCCAACATTGTGATTGCCGCGAAAAGCGCCGAGCCGCACCCCAAGTTGCCGGGCACGATTTTCAGCGTGGCCAAGGAAGTCGAAGCCGCGGGCGGCAAGGCGTTGGCCTTGCAGGTGGATGTGCGTGATGAAGTCGCGGTGCGCGAGGCTCTGGCCAAGGCCAACGAGCATTTTGGCGGAATTGATGCGCTGATCAACAATGCCGGCGCGATCAAGCTGACCGGGGTTCAACACATCGAACTCAAGCGCTTCGACCTGATGCATCAGATCAACACACGCGCCGTGCTCCTGTGCAGCCAGGCCGCCCTGCCCTATCTGAAGAAAAGCGGAGGACATATCCTCAGCCTTTCCCCGCCACTGAATCTGGCGAGCAAATGGTTTGCCCAATACAGCCCTTACACGGTGACCAAATACGGCATGAGCATGCTGACATTGGGCATGAGCGAGGAGTTTTCGGCCTATGGCATCAGCGTCAATTCGTTGTGGCCGCAGACGATGATTGCGACCGCAGCGATCGAGTTTCAGCTGGGGTCACGCGAGTCGTTCAAGCATGCGCGTACGCCCGCGATCATGGCCGATGCCGCCCATGTGATTCTGAGCAGCAGCGGTCGCAGCATTACTGGGCGGTTGCTGATTGATGAGGAAATACTTCGGGAGAACGGCATAGCCGAGTTCGAACACTATCGGTTCGCCCCCGACACCAGTGACAAGCTGATGCCGGACCTTTTTATCGATTGAGATATCCACAACCCATGTAGGAGCTGTCGAGTGAAACGAGGCTGCGATCTTTTGATCTTGATCGTTGAAATCAAAAGATCGCAGCCTCGTTTCACTCGACAGCTCCTACAGGGTTATTCCGCAACCATTAGAACTCGATGCGCACGTCGCCCTTCGGCACGCTGCAGCACGAAAGAATGAACCCTTCCGCCTCGTCTTCTTCGGTAATCCCGCCGTTGTGTTCCATTTCGACCTCGCCACCCAGCTTCATCACCTTACACGTCCCGCAAATCCCCATCCCGCAGGCCTTCGGAATCAACAGACCCAGCTTGGCAGCGGCGGCGTGAACGGTTTCCCCCGGCGCCACACGAATGCTTTTCCCGGACGCGGTGAATTCCACCTGGTGCAGGTCCGCCACATCGATGTCCGGTGCGTCTGCGGCGATTTCGGCTTGCTCCACCGCATCAGCACGGGCTTCCGGTGGCGTCGCGCCGAAGGATTCCTCGTGATAACGCGACATGTCGAAGCCGACCGCTTCCAGCATGCGCTTGACCGCATTCATATACGGCGTAGGGCCACAGCAGAAAACTTCCCGTTCAAGGAAGTCCGGCGCCATCAATTCGAGCATCTTGTGGTTCAGGTAACCGCGATAACCGGCCCACGGCTCGCCCAGACCATGTTTCTCGCAGATCAGGTGCAGGCTGAAGTTATCGATCCGCGACGCCATATGTTCCAGTTCGCGGTGGTAAATGATGTCTTTCGGCGAACGGGCGCTGTGGATAAACACCATATCGACGTTGCCGTTGGTGTCGTAGAACCAGCGCGCCATCGACATGACCGGCGTGATGCCCACGCCGCCGCTGAGGTACAGCACCTTCGGCGCGGTGAAGTCCATGGCGTTGAACAACCCGACCGGCCCGTGCACGGCCAGCTCCTGGCCTTCATGCAGGGTGTCGTGCAGCCAGTTCGAAACCTTGCCGCCCGGTACGCGCTTGATCGTCACCGAAAAGCTGTACGGCACCGATGGCGAGCTGGAAATGGTGTAGGAGCGCATGATCGGCACGCCTTCGATCTCCAGCTCCAGGGTGACAAACTGCCCCGGTTTAAAGAAGAACAAAATCGGCTGGTCAGCCATAAAGCAGAAGGTGCGCACATCCCAGGTTTCCTGGATGACTTTGACGCAACGGACGATGTGTCGACCATTGGCCCAGGTCTGGGTGGTTACCGGATTCAGGAAGCTGTTGGACATGCTGTTCTCCACCGCCGATGGTCGGCCTTATGTTGGCGATTCTGCGTAACGAGCGAACCACCCATTTACCTATCTGCGACATTCACATACTTATCGCGACCAGCCCGCATCTACCGGGGGTTGCGCGTCGGGAACAGATTGGGCCATGTCGCCCATGGATAAGGTTCTGGCGTGCGCCGGCCCCACACTCGCTCCACACAACTACAGTTTCTTTACGCCTTGCGATGTAACCGTATCAGCCACTTTCGCCGGCCACACAGAATGGCCTTGAGGATCAAATCGATGGACGTCACCGCAAAAATCAGCCTGGGCGATCCGCTGGAACCCGCACGCAAGGCCACCGCGCAGATGCTGCAAGAGCGCGAGCGCACTTTCTCGCTGCCGCAGCCGTTTTACTCTGACGAGCGGCTGTTTGATATCGACATGCAGGAAATCTTCCAGAAAGAGTGGTTGATCGCCGGCATGGCCTGCGAAATCCCGACCAAGGGCAACTACCTGACCCTGCAAGTCGGCAAGAACCCGATCATCGTGATTCGCGGCGCCGAAGGCGTGATTCACGCGTTCCACAACGTTTGCCGCCACCGTGGTTCACGGCTGTGCACCAGCGAAAAAGGCAAGGTCGCCAAACTGGTCTGCCACTACCACCAGTGGACGTACGAACTGGACGGCCGCCTGCTGTTCGCCGGTACCGAAATGGGCGCCGACTTCGACATGAAGCAGTACGGCCTCAAACCGGTGAACGTGAAGACCGCTGGCGGC
The DNA here is from genome assembly GCF_039888995.1 of Pseudomonas rossensis. Taxonomy (NCBI): domain Bacteria; kingdom Pseudomonadati; phylum Pseudomonadota; class Gammaproteobacteria; order Pseudomonadales; family Pseudomonadaceae; genus Pseudomonas; species Pseudomonas rossensis. The sequence continues at coordinate 42,373 of NZ_JBBWCB010000001.1, forward strand.
TACATCTTCATCAGCCTGTCGGAAAATCCGCCAGCCATTGATGACTTCCTGTCGACGCTGAACCATTACATGGAACCGTACGACATGGAGAACACCAAGGTGGCGATCCAGACCACCTTGTTCGAAAAAGCCAACTGGAAACTGGTGCTGGAAAACAACCGCGAGTGCTACCACTGCAATGCGTCGCACCCGGAACTGCTGAAAACCCTGCTGGAATGGGACGACGTCACCGACCCGCGTGCCGACCAGGCCTTCAAGGATCACGTCGCTGCCTCCGCCGCTGCCTGGGAAGCCGAGAAGATTCCGTACGCCCACGCCAGCTTCGGCCTGCGTAACCGCATCGTGCGCATGCCGCTGCTCAAAGGCACCGTGTCGATGACCCTGGACGGCAAACAGGGCTGCGCCAAACTCATGGGCCGGATCAAAAACCCAGACCTGGGCTCGATGCGCATTCTGCACTTGCCGCACTCCTGGAACCACTGCATGGGCGACCACATCATCGTGTTCACCGTGTGGCCGATCAGCGCCCAGGAAACCATGGTCACCACCAAGTGGATCGTGCACAAGGATGCAGTCGAAGGCGTGGATTACGACGTGGAACGCATGCGAAAGGTCTGGGATGCGACCAACGACCAGGACCGTCGCCTGGCCGAAGAGAACCAGCGCGGCATCAACTCCACGGCTTACCAGCCAGGCCCTTACTCCAAGACCTATGAGTTTGGCGTGGTGAACTTCGTGGACTGGTACAGCGAGCGTTTGCTGAACAACCTGGGCGCGGAACCCGCGCCTTACCTCAAAGGGGTTCCGGTTCAGGGCTGACCGATTCGCTGAGACAAAAAACCGCGAACATGTTTCGCGGTTTTTTATTGTTCGAATTTTGATCAATCGCTTTAGAGCTGCCACTGGCATGGGGCTGTAGAGGTTCGCGAACAAGTTATCCACACCTTCGCCCACAGCAAATGGGGACAACTCGGTTTACCGCGCAAAATTTCTCCACAGAAACTGAAGAAAATCCGTGACTTATCCAGAAGCAGGGTTTTGAGCAACGACTGGTTGTTTTTTGATCAAAAGCTTGTAAGGCACGTTATACGTGGCTTGCAGAGGATGGCGAACACCTTATCCACAGAAGCGCCAACAGACTTTGGGGGCAACTTGAGCATATCTGTGGAAAACCGTTGGAAGCCGCAATAAATCGGGGTTTGCGCGAGGTTTATCAGCTTAAAACGATGATTTGGTCGTTTTTTGATCAGTCGCCTGATAAGCCCGTTTTATATGGCCTGTAGAGGACAGCGAACATCTTATCCACAGATGCGCTAACAGAGATTGGGGGCAAGTATTGGCTCGCGTAAAAAGTTATCCTCTGAAAAAAGCTTGAAAAAACCGCGAGTTAGGCTGGTTGTTTTTTGTACGAAGGGTTGCAGGGCTTGATTTGTATGGGGTGTAGCGAAGGGCGAACATGTTATCCACAGAAGCGCTAACAGGGATTGTGGGTAACCACGATCAGGTCCTGTTGAAACACGATAGACCTGAGTCGATATCCAGATTCAACTCAAAGTCCCGGTCGCTGACAAACACCAGGACGTTTCTGAACTCGCTTGAGCCTATCTTTAAAGACTCAAAAATTCCGAGTTTGGCAGACAGGTCCCGTTCACCATAGAACGTACTGTCGCCATAGTGAGAGTCGGTTAATAACCTGATTCCCATCAGCTTCGCGGTTTCGTGGTTGACCCGGGTTCGCGGTGCGCCGGTGTCCAGAATGAAGCGCGACTTGAAACCATTGGCCGCTTTGATATCGAGGTAGGGCAGCACCTCGTCAGTCACGTGACCGTCACTGGCATAAGGATGGATGACAAGTACCTCGTGCCGCTTCGCCCTTGTCACCGAAAAATCGCCGAGCGCCCGCAGGGTTGCGAGGGATTCGCTGCCGAACATGGAAAACATTGCGTTGAGCTCAGGGTCATTCGCGATTGCCTGAGCATGACGCTGCTTGATCGCCAGATAGTATTCGGGAATCTGGTTTGCGGTTTTGGCCTCGAATATTCGGGCGAAAACGGACACTGAACAATTCAGGTTGTCTTCAGCATCCAACACCTTGTCGCATTGCTGTTTCAGCCCCATTCTTGAAAACGAGTCTTGTGAACTAGCGCTGTGGCAACCCTGAGCAGCTCATAGAGAAATGTAGCTCACTAGGGCCGATACATCAGATAGGCCTCACCCGTGACCCGAATCATCGGATGGGGAGTGATCTGGCAGGTATCAACGATACGAAACCCATGTCGCTCATAAAACCGACGGGCACCGGTGTTCACGGCATAGTCGATCAGGCTCAAGCCATTGAGCCCCAGCTGGTTGGCACGGTCGTAAGCGTAGGCGAGGAATTGCTTGCCAAGGCCTTGGTTTCGCCAGCCTTCATGCAGCGCCAGGCTGGAAATATAGAGGGTATCGGGGATTTCCATCCTGGCGTACGGCGCCAGGACCGGATCGGTCACGGGAGCCGCCAGCGGATCGTGACGCATCACGTAGCTGTGCATCATGCCAATGACGTTTCCCCGTGCCTCGGCAATGAGGCAGTTCTGCCAGGAAAAATCCACGTCTTCACGGGCATACCGACTGGCGCCCACGTCCAGTAAATCCTGACCGGGTTGCGCCAGTTGGCTCCAGATGTAATCCGCAGCACCTTCTGATGAAATCTGAAACAAACGAGCAATCTCCCGCGCATCCGCACGCAGGGCCGAACGAAACTCAACGGTCATGATTTTTCCTTGTGGGAGCGGGCTTGCTCCGGGCGGCGATCCGACGAAAACGGCCCTGCCCTCTGTAGGAGCTGCCGCAGGCTGCGATCTTTTGATCTGGAGCTTTAGGATCAAAAGATCGCAGCCTGCGGCAGCTCCTACAAAGAGCGGATTTGCGCTAGCGGACCACGCCTTCTTCGATCAATAACTTGAGAATCGCCTCGGCGCCCGCCTCGGCACTCAACCCTTTTAGCACCTGCCCGCCCCCGCCACTGGCCTTGGCCGTTGCGGCTTTCATTCGGTCCGCACCGCTCTTGGCCTTGATCACCTTCAAGCGTTTAGGCCGTGGCTTGGCCGGTTGCAGCGTGGCGACCGCCAGCAGTTCATCGTCGATCACTTCGACTTCATCCGCCTGCAACACCCCGCGTCGGGCCGGGCCGTAGGCACTCTGCCGAGGCTTCGGCGCGGCGTTATCCACAGTCGCGAGAAACGGCAGTCGCACTTTCAGGCGACGGCGCTGACCGCGCGGCAAAGCTTGCAGCACCAGTGCTGAATTACCATCGATGGATTCAACTTGAGCCAGCCCGACTACCAGCGGCCAGCCCAGACTTTCCGCCAGCAGGAACGGCAACATGCCCGAGCCTTCGCCGGTTTCCGCCTGGCTGCCGGTCAGCACGACCTGAGCCCCGGCGTCACGCAAATACGCGGTCAATGCCGGCAGTGCATCGGCGCCTGAAGGTTGTTCAAGCACGTGTAGCTGTTCCAGGCCCATGCCCAGATAAGCGCGCAGCGCCGGTTCCGCAACGTCGCCGGCATGCAGCACTTGCAGGTTATCCCCAGCCAGTTGCAGACCCAGTTCCACCGCCCGCGCATCCTGCTCAGCGCGACGTGGCCGGCCGGAGGTCGGGTGGGCGCCGATGGACACCAGGCTGATGATTTTCGTGCTCATAACCCTTTCCTTTCCTTAAGCCGCATCGCGCTTGGCTTCATTGCGGTAGGCCTCTACCGCGTCGATCAAGGCTTGAAGAATCTCGGCACTCTCGCCGATCACCGACAGGTCGGCCCGTTTGATCATGTCGCAGCCAGGATCGAGGTTGATCGCCACCACTTTGTCGCAGGCACCGATGCCTTGCAGGTGCTGGATCGCCCCGGAAATCCCCACCGCCACGTAAACCCGTGCGGTGACCCAGGTGCCGGACGCGCCGACCTGCCGGTCGCGCGCCATGAAGCCATCGTCCACTGCCACACGGGACGCGCCTTCGGTAGCGCCCAGCGCTTCGGCGGTCCTGTGGAAAAGTCCCCAGTCCTTGACCCCGTTGCCGCCGGAGAAGATGAACTCGGCTTCGGCCATCGGAATCGCCGCCGGGTCCACCGCCACCGCGCCCAAATCCTCGATGCGCGACAAGCTTCGTGCGACGGCTGTGGATAACTCCACCGGCAACGCTTCGTGACGGGTTTCGCTGACCGGCTCGGCGCATTCGACGGCGGCCAGAATCAAGCGTGCAACCGGACGTGCAAGGTCTTGCAAGCCAGCACCCGCGCGGCCGATGCACTCCTGATCCTTGACCTGCCAGACCCGCGTGGCCGGGCGTTCGCCCAGTGCGGCGGCAAAGCGTCGACCCAATTCACCACCGCCGCTGCGGCTATCCGGCAGCAGCCAGTGACGCGGGCTGAACTGGTTATCCACAGCCCGCAGGCCCTGGACCCGTTGTTCCGGTGCATAACCGCTGAATTCGTCGCCTTCCAGCACCAGCAAGCGATCGACGCCAGCGGTGGCGAAAGCGTTTTCTTTGTGTTCGCCGAAGACTACGGCCAACACCGCGCCGTCCTTGCCGGCCAACTGGTGAGCCAGACCCAGCAAGTCGCGGTCGTGGCTGCTCAAGCGGCCGCCGACCATGTCCGGCACCACGCTGATGTAAAACGCAGGTGCAGGCACTTGATGCAGTGGCAACTGGACTTCAACCGCGGCCGAGCGTTTGCTCGCCCCGCCCTGTTGAGCGCCGCTGCGGTCGATTCGTTTGATGCCGTTGGGACCGATAAAACCGATGCCATGGGGATTCTTGCGGATGACGCCGTTAGGCCCCATCCAGCTGTGTTGCGCCGGTTGCATGGCCGCGTGCAGCGGGTGCAGACGGTTGCGGGCGATCCATTCGGCGCGTGGGTCGCGGCGGATTATGTCGCTCATCAGTGGGCCTCCGCAGGTTCACGTTGGGCCGGTTTGGTCGGCTTGCTCGGGGCAGCGTCTTCGAGCAATGCGTCCGCCACCAGTTCGGCGATGTCCTTGATCAGCGGCCGGGGTTCGACTACGCCTTCGAGCATCGCGGTGCACTGTGGACAACCCACGGCCACCAGTTCGGCGCCGGTTTCGCGGATGTCCTCCATGCGCATGTCGGGGATCCGTTGCTTGCCCGGGATGTCGGTGATCGGCGCACCGCCGCCACCGCCGCAGCAGCGCGAGCGGAAACCGGAGCGTTGCATTTCCTTGATCTCGATACCCAGGGCGCGCAGCACTTCACGCGGCGCCTCGTATTCGCCGTTGTAGCGGCCGAGGTAGCACGGATCGTGATACGTCACGCTGCTGCCTTTGTGCTGGCCGAGGTTCAGGGCGCCAGCGCCGATGATTTCCGCCATGTAGGTGCTGTGGTGCTGCACGAGGTAGTTGCCGTCGAAGGCGCCGTACTCGTTTTTCAGCACGTGGAAGCTGTGCGGGTCGCAGGTAACGATGCGGTTGAAGCTGTATTTGGCCAGGGTCTGGATGTTGCGTTTGGCCAACAACTGGAAGGTGGCTTCGTCGCCCAGACGTCGGGCCACGTCACCGCTGTCGCGCTCTTCGAGACCCAATACCGCGAAGTCGACCTTGGCCGCTTTCAGTACTTTGACGAAGGCGCGCAAGGTGCGCTGGTTGCGCATGTCGAAGGCACCGTCGCCGACCCAGAACAGCACGTCGACCGACTTCTTCTCGCTCATCAGATTGAGGTTCAAATCCGCCGCCCAGTTCATCCGCCCGCCCGGGGCGAAGCCGCCTGGGTTGTCGGTGGCAATCAGGTTTTCCAGGACTTCTGCGCCCTTGTTCGGGGTCGCGCCTTTTTCCAGGGTCAGATGGCGGCGCATGTCGACGATGGCGTCGACGTGCTCGATCATCATCGGGCACTCCTCGACGCAGGCGCGGCAGGTGGTGCAGGACCACAAGGTTTCAGCGTCTACCAGACCGTTGACGATCGGTTGATGCGGATTACCGGCGTGTTCACCGATTGCCTTGCCTGGATACGGGCTGCCGGCGAATTTGGCATCAGTGCCACCGGCAAGGCCGACGACCATGTCCTGAATCAGTTTTTTCGGGTTCAGCGGCTGGCCGGCGGCGAATGCCGGGCACGCAGCTTCGCACTTACCGCACTGCACGCAGGCGTCGAAGCCGAGCAGTTGGTTCCAGGTGAAATCCTTGGGTTTTTCCACGCCCAGTGGCGCGTTTGGATCGTTCAGGTCCAGCGGTTTCAAACCGGTGGAACGGCCGCCACCAAAGCGTTCGGCGCGACGGTGCCAGGCCAAATGCAAGGCACCGGCGAAGGCGTGCTTCATCGGCCCGCCCCAGGTCATGCCGAAGAACAGTTCGCTAACGCCCCACAGCACACCGACGCCGAGGATCGCAGCCACCACCCAACCGCCGAAGTTTTCCGGGAGGATGCCGGCGACCGGCAGGGTCAACAGGAAGAAGCTCGCCGAGAACGCCAACAGGCTTTTCGGCAGACGCATCCACGGGCCTTTGGACAAGCGCGCCGGGGGATTGCGACGGCGCAAGTACATGAAAATCGCGCCAACGAACATCACCGCCGACATCAGCAGCAGTGCATAGCCGAGGATGCGGTTATGCAGGCCAAAGCCGTGCACCAAAATCGCCAGCACGATGGACGCCACCGCCCCACCCGCAGTCGCGACGTGGGTGTTGGCGATGTATTTGTCCCGCGCTACCACGTGGTGCAAGTCGACCATGTAGCGCTTGGGCATGGCGAACAGGCCGCCGATCAGGTCGACCTTGGAGGCTCGGCCCCGGCGCCACATAGCCACCCGCCGTAACGCGCCCAGAACCGCAAGGCCCAGGGCAGCGAACAACAGGATTGGAAGAAGGGTGTTCAACATGGTGAAGCTCCCACCAGTACATCTTGGAGAAACGCGGTCGGCGTAGGAGCTGCCGCAGGCTGCGATCTTTTGATCTGGATCTTAAAAAACAACGTCAAAAGATCGCAGCCTGCGGCAGCTCCTACAGGGGGTTAGGCTGGCTTAGAAATCCTTGCACAACCGCAGCGCGTCGTAGATCGCCGCGTGGGTGTTGCGCTGCGCCACGCAGTCGCCGATGCGGAACAGCAAGTAGCCGTCACCCGATTGGCTCAACGATGGCTGCGGTTTGATCGCGAACAAGGCGTCGATGTCCATCTGGCCCTTGTTGCGCGACGCTTCCTTCAGGGCGTAGTAGATTTCTTCGTCCGGACGCACACCGTTTTCGACGACCACCTGGTCCACCACCCGCTCCTCTTTGGCGCCGGTGTATTCGTTTTCCAGCACCGCCACCAGCTTGTCGCCTTCGCGGTAGACCTTCTCCAGCATCATGTCCCCGGTCATGATCACTTCTTTGGGGTACATGCTGCGGTAGTACGTCGGGAACGAGGTGCCGCCAATCGCCACGCCCGGTTTGATGTCGTCGGTGACGATCTCGACCTGGCTGCCCTTGTCGGCGAGGAAGTCGGCCGTCGACATCCCGGTGAATTCGCAAATGGTGTCGTAGACCAGCACGTTCTTGCCCGGTGCAACCTTGCCATCGAGGATGTCCCAGCTGCTGACCACCAGGCCTTCAGCCGCGCCCCAGTGCTCGTTCTGCTCCAGGAATGGATGGCCGCCGACGGCGAGTACCACCACGTCCGGACGCAGGTCGAGAATGGTTGCCGCATCGGCCGCCACGCCGAGGCGCAGGTCGACTTTCAAACGCGCCAGCTCAAGCTGGAACCAGCGCGTAATACCGGCAATCTGGTCCCGTTGCGGGGCTTTCGAGGCGGTGGTGATCTGGCCACCGATGAATTCTTTCTTCTCGAACAGGGTCACGTCGTGGCCACGTTCGGCCGACACTCGCGCGGCTTCCATCCCGGCAGGACCGGCACCGACGACGACTACCTTGCGCTTCACACCGGTCGACTTCTCGATGATGTGCGGCACGCCCATGTATTCACGGGAGGTCGCAGCGTTCTGGATGCACAACACGTCCAGACCCTGATATTGACGGTCGATGCAGTAGTTGGCGCCGACGCATTGCCTGATCTGGTCGACCTGGCCCATTTTGATCTTGGCGATCAGGTGCGGGTCGGCGATGTGAGCGCGGGTCATACCGACCATATCCACGTAGCCGCCTTCCAGAATACGGGTCGCCTGGTTCGGGTCCTTGATGTTCTGCGCGTGCAAAACAGGGGCCTTGACCACTTCTTTGATACCGGCAGCCAGGTGCAGGAACGGCTCCGGTGGATAACTCATGTTCGGGATAACGTTGGCCAGGGTGTTATGGGTGTCGCAACCCGAACCCACCACGCCGATGAAGTCGATCATGCCGGTGTCATCGTAGTACTTGGCGATCTGCTTCATGTCCTCGTGGGACAAGCCGTCCGGGTGGAATTCGTCACCGCACAGACGAATGCCGACGCAGAAATCCGGGCCGACTTCAGCCCGCACAGCCTTGATCACTTCCAGGCCGAAACGCATGCGGTTCTCGAAACTGCCGCCCCACTCGTCGGTGCGTTTGTTGACCCGCGGACTCCAGAACTGGTCGATCATGTGTTGGTGCACGGCGGACAATTCGACGCCGTCCAGGCCACCGGCCTTGGCGCGGCCAGCCGCAGTGGCGTAGTTGCCGATTACCCGCCAGATTTCTTCAGGCTCGATGGTTTTGCAGGTCGCACGGTGCACCGGTTCACGGATGCCCGACGGCGACAGCAGGGTTGGCCAATGCTCGCCGTCCCAACGGGAACGACGGCCCATGTGGGTAATCTGGATCATGATCTTGGCGCCATGCTTGTGCATGGCATCGGCCAGGTTCTGGAAGTGCGGAATGATCCGGTCGTCGGCCAGGTTGACCGACTTCCACCAGCCTTGCGGGCTGTCGATGGCCACACTGGAGGAACCGCCGCAAATCGCCAGGCCGATCCCACCCTTGGCTTTCTCTTCGTAATACTTGACGTACCGGTCGGTGGTCATGCCGCCGTCGGTGGCATAGACCTCGGCGTGCGCGGTGCTGAGCACGCGGTTGCGGATGGTCAGTTTGCCGATCTGGATCGGCTGGAACATTGCTTCGAAAGCCATGGCGGGTTCCTCGACTTACAACGGCTTGACGGTGAACAGGCCGTCGTCGTGGCCTTCTTCGGAGCCACCGTAAACCTGTTCGGCAACGGTGCGGATCTTGCTGCCGCGGGCTTGCAGAATCTGGTCCATGGCACCGGCAAACCAGCCAGTGAACATGTAGTCGACCTTGCGACCGACCTTGCCGTACACGTAGACGAACGCCGAGTGTTCAAGCTTGACGCTGGCAGTGCCTTTGTCGAGGTCGATGTCCTGGATCTTGAACAGGCCCCAGCCGCGCTGCGACAGACGCTTCATGTAGTGCTCGAACACCGCAACGCCTTCCAGGCCGTGGCATTCAGCTTCTTTCTCACACCAGTGCCAGGCGGATTTGTAGCCGGCCTTGTAGAGGATTTCGGCGTAGGCGTCGGCGCCCAGCACTTCCTCGATGCCCATGTGGTTGTTGACAAAGAAGTGACGCGGTACGTACAGCATTGGCAGGGCGTCGGAGGTCCAGACACCGGTTTCGCTGTCGACTTCGATTGGCAATTGCGGGGCGATCTTGGCCATGGAAACTTAACTCCAGAAAAATTCGTTGTGTGTTTTGCGTAGCAGCTGCCGAGGTACGAGGCTGCGTTGCGTGTCCGTAGGACCGCCCTCGGGGGCCGCTTCGCAGCCCGACGCAGCCTCGTACCTCGGCAGCTGCTACAAGGGATCGTTGTTCAAAGTGGGGTTACTCGCCCCAGACGTCCTTGAGGACGTTGACCCAGTTCTCGCCCATGATCTTGCGGACCACGCGCTCGGAATGGCCGCGCTTGAGCAGGGTTTCGGTCAGGTTCGGGAACTCGCCGACGGTGCGGATGCCCAGCGGGTTGATGATCTTGCCGAAGCTGGTCAGACGGCGGGCGTAGCCCTTGTCATGGGTCAGGTACTCGAAGAAGTCCTGGCCATGGCCCTGGGTGAAGTCGGTGCCGATGCCGATGGCGTCTTCGCCGACGATATTCATGGTGTATTCGATGGCTTCGGCATAATCGTCGATGGTCGAATCGATGCCCTTGGCCAGGAACGGCGCGAACATTGTCACGCCGACGAAACCGCCGTGATCGGCGATGAACTTCAGTTCTTCATCGGATTTGTTGCGCGGGTGAATTTTCAGACCCGACGGCAGGCAGTGGGAGTAGCAGACCGGCTTTTTCGATTCGAGGATGACTTCTTCGGAAGTTTTCGAACCGACGTGGGACAGGTCGCACATGACGCCGACGCGGTTCATCTCGGCAACGATTTCACGACCGAAGCCCGACAGGCCGCCGTCGCGCTCGTAGCAACCGGTACCGACCAGGTTCTGGGTGTTGTAGCACATCTGCACGATACCGACGCCCAGCTGCTTGAACACCTCGACGTAGCCGATCTGGTCTTCAAAGGCATGAGCATTCTGGAAGCCGAAGAGGATGCCAGTCTTGCCCTGCTCCTTGGCCTTGCGGATATCGGCGGTGGTGCGCACTGGAATCACCAGGTCGCTGTTTTCGCGGATCAGCTTCTGGCTGGCGGCGATATTGTTCACAGTGGCCTGAAAGCCCTCCCACACCGACACGGTGCAGTTGGCCGCGGTCAGACCGCCCTTGCGCATGTCTTCGAACAGCTCACGGTTCCACTTGGCAATAATCAGACCGTCGATAACGATGCTGTCGGCGTGCAATTCGGCTGGGCTCATCAGGCTGTCCCCTATTAGCGATTCGTGCGCCGAATCGTGTGTCGGCGCTTTGGGGCCAGCATATGCCTGAGGGAGGGGGCAGCCGGGTGCAAAAACGACAGGGGGTTTGCCGAAAGCGTCAATCCGCGACAAAGGGTCGTCGCCGGACGTCATGGGCCACCTGTTCAAGGGCTTGCGCATGGGCCAGAATTCGCTCCATTACTGGATATTTCACTGAATAAGGGGCGGCGACGTAATGAAATCGATCTTCCTGGCGTTAGCACTGATAGCCACCGGCGTACACGCGGCGGAAGAGTCCGACGACAATCCCTGCGACAAAGTCGAAAACGAGGTCCAGACCCTGGAATGCTCGGTCTACGGCAGAACCACCGCCGAAGACCTGCTGAGCGAAAACTACAAAAGCCTGACCGAGCGCATGCAGACGCTCTACGGCAAAAACCCTGCGCAACTGACCGACATCACCGCCAAGCTCAAGGCGGCGCAACAGCAATGGCTGAAGACGCGTGATGCGGATTGCGCGGTTGAGGCGTTTCCGGCGACGACCGGTAGCAAGGCATTCACCATCGCGCAGAATGATTGCGTGGCGCGGATGAGTGATGAACGGTCGGAGTTTTTGGAGTCGATTGGGCAGGAGTAAGCGCAAACGCCGATCAACTTGAGCTGTAAGCTGCACGCCACCATCCGGGAAAGGAACTCAAATGAAAATCTGCGGCATCGAAATCAAAGGCAGCGAAGCGATCATTGCCGTGGCCTCCCTCGACGGTCAGGCGCTGAGCCACATCGCTCTAGCCAACAAGAAAATCGCACTCGACGATGACGACGAAGCAGCGAACGTCAAAGTCTTTGCCGCTCAGGTGGCGTCGTTTGTGCGCGAGAACTCCATCGACCGGATCGCGATCAAGAAACGCAGCAAGAAAGGCGAGTTCGCCGGTGGGCCGACCACGTTCAAGATCGAGGGCGTTTTCCAGTTGCTGGAAAATTGCGAGGTCACGTTGCTGTCGCCACAGACGATTAATGCGCAGAACAAGAAGTTTGACTTTGCACTGCCGACCACGCTGAACAAGTATCAGCATGAAGCGTTTAAAGCGGCCTGCTCGGCGCTGATGAAGAAGTAAAAGCGAACGCAGATCAAAATGTGGGAGCGAGCTTGCTCGCGATAGCGGTGGATCAGCCGACATCAATGTTGAATGTACTGGCCTCATCGTCGGAACGCCGCCCGGAGCAAGCTCGCTCCCACAGGGTTTTCTGTTGCTGTCAAAATCTGCGCTTAGACCAGTTCCCGGCCATCTCCCAACCGCCGGCGGTCTTCTCGCGGGCACCGCGCAAAGCGTGCCCGATAACTGCGGGTGAAATACGACGGCGATTCAAACCCGCACGCAATACTCACTTCCAGCACGCTCATGTCCGTCTGCCGCAACAGCTGCCGGGCTTTCTCCAGCCGCAAACGCAGGTAGAAATTGCTCGGTGTGTCGTTCAGGTGCAGGCGAAACAGTCGCTCCAGCTGCCGCCGCGTCACCTTGATCGATTCTGCTAACTCCAATGTGCTCAGCGGCGGTTCGCTGTGCTGCTCCATCTCACCGATCACCTGCACCAGTTTCTTGTTGCTGATGCCATAACGCGTGGCGACTTCCATGCGCTGGTGGTCTTTGCGTGGGCGGATGCGGCCGAGCACAAATTGCTCGCTGACCTGGATCGCCAGTTCCGGGCCGTGGGCCTGGCTGATGAGGTCGAGCATCAGGTCGATGGAAGCGGTGCCGCCGGCGGAGGTAATGCGCCGGCGGTCGATCTCGAACAGCTCCTGAGTGACGCTGAGCTGTGGATAGGACTCCTTGAACGCGTCGATGGCTTCCCAGTGCAGGGTCAGGCGATGGCCGTCGAGCAGGCCGGCTTCGGCGAGGACGAAACTGCCGGTGTCGATGGCACCGAGGGTCACGCCTTCGTTGTCCAGACGGCGCAACCAGTGTTCCAGCGCCGGGGTTGCGAATTTCAGGGGTTCGAAGCCGGCGACCACCAATAGCGTTGCGCCTTTCTTCAGCGGTTCCAGCGCCGCATCGGCGTTGACCGACATGCCGTTGCTGGCCAGCACCGCCCCGCCGTCCGCACTGAGCACATGCCAGCGGTAAAGCTCGCCACGAAAGCGATTGGCGACCCGCAGCGGCTCGATGGCCGAGATAAAACCGATGGCCGAGAAACCCGGCATCAACATGAAGTAGAAATCCTGGGACATGGAGCGCACTCGGTTGGCGGGTAGCGTGTTGACGTTGATACGCCAGTTGTCGATGGCAATCAAGAGCACAGGTCGCTGCAGTGCAAGAGCTGGTCGCCGCAGTGCGTTTCAGCAGGGCTTGAGCTGCGTAACTTGGCATCACCGGCGCACGAAGACGACCGGACCCACAATAACGACCTGCCGAGGAACCCGACATGAAACGACTGATCAGCAGCTGTGTTCTTGCACTCAGCGGTACCGCTTTCCTGAGCGCCAGCGTCATGGCGGCCGAACCTGCTTCATGCCAGAACGTGCGCATGGGCGTTGTGAACTGGACCGACGTGATCGCCACCAGTGCCATGACCCAAGTCCTGCTCGATGGCCTCGGCTACAACACCAAACAAACCAGCGCTTCCCAGCAAATCATCTTCGCCGGGATCCGCGACCAGCGCCTGGACTTGTTCCTGGGCTACTGGAACCCGCTGATGACCCAGACCATCACGCCGTTCGTCGCGGCCAATCAGGTCAAGGTGCTTGAGGCGCCAAGCCTGAAAGACGCCCGCGCCACCCTCGCCGTACCGACTTACCTCGCCGACAAGGGCCTGAAAACCTTCGCCGACATCGCCAAGTTCGAGAAAGAATTGGGCGGCAAGATCTACGGCATCGAGCCAGGTTCGGGCGCCAACACCCAGATCAAGGCGATGATCGCCAAGAACCAGTTTGGCCTCGGCAAGTTCCAGTTGGTCGAGTCCAGTGAGGCCGGCATGCTCGCGGCGGTGGATCGCGCCGTGCGACGCAAAGAGGCCGTGGTGTTCTTCGGCTGGGCGCCGCATCCGATGAACGTCAACGTGAAGATGACGTACCTCACCGGCAGCGACGACGCCCTGGGCCCGAACGAAGGCATGGCCACGGTCTGGACCGTCACCGCGCCGAAATACGCCGAGCAATGCCCGAACATCGGTCGTTTGCTGAGCAACCTGACGTTCACCGCCGAAGACGAGAGCCGGATGATGCAGCCGCTGCTGGATCACAAGGACGCCTTCGAATCGGCCAAGCAATGGCTGAAAGATCACCCGCAAGACAAGCAACGCTGGCTCGAAGGCGTGACCACCTTCGATGGCAAGCCAGCCGCTGAAAACCTGCAACTGACCAGCAAATAAACCCGATTGAACCACCGATTCGCAGCCCGACAGGGGCTGCGAACGGAATCATCACGCCTGCAAGGAACCCGCCTCATGAACCACGACGTCATCATCACCTGCGCACTCACCGGTGCTGGCGACACGACCAGCAAGAGCCCACACGTGCCGGTCACCCCGAAACAAATCGCCGCGGCCGCCGTGGAAGCCGCCAAGGCCGGCGCCACCGTGGTCCACTGCCACGTGCGTAACCCCGAAACCGGCAAATTCAGCCGTGATGTAGCGCTGTATCGCGAAGTGATGGAGCGCATCCGCGAGGCGGACGTCGACATCATCGTCAACCTCACCGCTGGCATGGGTGGCGACCTGGAAATCGGCGCGGGCGAGAACCCGATGGAGTTCGGCCCGAACACCGACCTGGTCGGCCCGCTGACCCGTCTGGCTCACGTTGAAGAACTGCTGCCGGAAATCTGCACCCTCGATTGCGGCACCCTGAACTTCGGCGACGGCGACACCATTTACGTGTCCACCCCGGCGCAACTCCGTTCCGGCGCGAAGCGAATTCAAGAGCTGGGCGTGAAAGCCGAGCTGGAAATTTTCGACACCGGTCACCTGTGGTTCGCCAAGCAGATGATCAAGGAAGGGTTGCTCGACGACCCGCTGTTCCAACTCTGCCTGGGCATCCCGTGGGGCGCGCCGGCCGACACCACCACCATGAAAGCCATGGTAGACAACCTGCCTGCCAATGCGATCTGGGCCGGTTTCGGCATCGGTCGCATGCAAATGCCGATGGCTGCGCAAGCGGTGCTGCTTGGCGGCAACGTGCGGGTCGGCCTGGAAGACAACATCTGGCTGGACAAGGGCGTACTGGCGACCAACGGCCAACTGGTCGAACGCGCCTCGGAAATCCTCAGCCGTCTCGGCGCCCGTGTTCTGACGCCGGCGGAAGGCCGGGCAAAAATGGGCCTGACCAAGCGCGGCTGACCTCACACACAAATAGACCTGTAGGAGCTGCCGCAGGCTGCGATCTTTTGATGTTGCTCTTAAAACAAGATCAAAAGATCGCAGCCTTCGGCAGCTCCTACACGGATCATCGAATTCTTTTAGGACGTCGCCATGAGCTTTATCACTGAAATCAAAACCTTCGCAGCCCTGGGCAGCGGTGTCATCGGCAGCGGTTGGGTGTCCCGCGCCCTCGCCCACGGCCTCGACGTGGTGGCCTGGGACCCGGCGCCCGGTGCCGAAGCCGCGCTGCGCAAACGCGTCGCCAATGCCTGGGGAGCGTTGGAGAAACAGGGCCTTGCGCCAGGTGCATCGCAGGATCGGCTGCGCTTTGTCGCAACCATTGAAGAATGCGTTCGCGACGCGGATTTCATTCAGGAAAGCGCCCCTGAGCGTCTGGACCTGAAACTGGAACTGCACAGCAAAATCAGCGCGGCGGCCAAGCCCAATGCCTTGATCGGCTCCAGTACTTCCGGCCTGTTGCCGAGTGAGTTCTACGAGAGTTCGACGCACCCGGAACGTTGCGTGGTCGGGCACCCGTTCAACCCGGTTTACCTGCTGCCGCTGGTGGAAGTGGTGGGTGGCAAAAACACCGCGCCCGAAGCCGTTCAAGCGGCAATGAAAGTCTACGAATCCTTGGGCATGCGTCCGCTGCATGTGCGCAAGGAAGTGCCGGGGTTTATCGCCGACCGCTTGCTCGAAGCGCTGTGGCGTGAGGCGCTGCACCTGGTTAACGACGGTGTAGCGACCACCGGTGAAATCGATGATGCGATCCGCTTTGGCGCGGGCCTGCGCTGGTCGTTCATGGGCACGTTCTTGACGTACACCCTGGCGGGTGGCGATGCGGGCATGCGGCACTTCATGGCGCAATTCGGGCCGGCGTTGCAATTGCCGTGGACGTATCTGCCGGCACCGGAGCTGACCGACAAGTTGATTGATGATGTGGTGGATGGCACCAGCGATCAGCTGGGCACGCACAGCATTTCGGCGCTGGAGCGCTATCGTGATGATTGCTTGCTGGCGGTGCTGGAGGCGGTGAAGACCACCAAGGCCAAACATGGCATGGCGTTTAGCGAATAAACCAAGTCAGGGGCCAGCAGGTCTGGCCTCATCGCGGGCAAGCCCGCTCCCACAGGGATCTACTGAGTGGCATAGATTGTATATCCACCTCAAATCACTGTGGGAGCGGGCTTGCCCGCGATAGCGACAGCCCAGACACCAACAACGTTGGATCACTCACCATGCCCACCCTAACCACCTACCAAACCAAAATCATCCCCGACTGGGTCGATTACAACGGCCACCTGCGCGATGCCTTCTACCTGCTCATCTTCAGCTACGCCACCGACGCGCTGATGGATCGTCTGGGCATGGACAGCAACAACCGCGAAGCCAGCGGCAACTCGCTGTTCACCCTCGAACTGCACCTCAATTACCTGCACGAAGTGAAGCTCGACGCCGACGTCGAAGTGCACACCCAAATCATCGGCCACGACAGCAAACGCCTGCACCTCTATCATAGCCTGCATCTGGCGGGAGATGAGAAGGAATTGGCGGGCAACGAGCAAATGTTGCTGCACGTCGATCTTGCCGGGCCGCGCTCCGCACCGTTCAGCGAAGACACCTTGAGCAAGCTGCAAGCCCTCGTCGCCGAGCAAACCGACCTTCCCGCCCCCGACTACATTGGCCGAGTGATCGCGTTACCCCCTAAAAAATAACAAGGAGATCGCCATTGAACACCGCCGCCGCTTTTGCCGACTTCCGTATCTACCCGTTGATCAGCGCGTTGACCGCCGTACACACCCTGGCGGACCGAATTCAAGTGAAGTGGGCCGATGACCGTGTCAGCCCCTTTCATCATCAGTGGCTGCGGGACAACTGTCCGTGCCCGCTGTGCGTCTACACCGTGACCCGCGAGCAAGTGCTGGAAATCGTCGACGTCGCCGAAAACCTGAAGCCCTCGGACGTCAGCATTGATGCCGAAGGCTGCCTGCGTGTCGATTGGCAGGACGGCCATCTCAGCCGCTTCGATCCTGGCTGGTTACGGGCCCACGCCTACGACGATGAGTCCCGCGCCGAACGCCGGGCATCCAAGCCAAAAAGCCAGCTCTGGAACAGCCACCTGACGCTGCCGGTGTTCGAATACCAGGCGTTGATGAACGACAACGACGCCTTGCTGCAATGGCTGCTGGCCGTGCGCGATACCGGCCTGACTCGGGTCCGCGGAATGCCCACCGAGCCGGGCTCGTTGAAGCTGATTGCCCAGCGGATTTCCTTCATCCGCGAGAGCAATTTTGGCGTGCTGTTCAACGTGCAATCCAAGGCCGATGCCGACAGCAATGCTTACACCGCTTTCAACCTGCCGCTGCACAGCGACCTGCCAACCCGGGAGTTACAACCGGGGCTGCAATTTCTGCATTGCCTGGTGAATGACGCCGAGGGTGGCGAGAGTATTTTCGTCGACGGTTTTGCCATTGCCGAAGCCTTGCGTCAGGAAGATCCCGAGGCGTTTAAAAGCCTCTGCGAAATCCCTGTGGAATTCCGCAACAAAGACCGCCACAGCGACTACCGCTGTCTCGCGCCGATCATCGCGCTGGATGCCTTTGGGCAGGTTTCGGAAATCCGCATGGCGAATTTTCTGCGTGGTCCGTTCGATGCGTCGGTCGAGCAGATGCCCGCTCTCTATCACGCCTACCGCCGCTTTATTGCGATGACCCGGGAAACGCGATTCCGCGTGATGACGCGGTTAAACCCCGGCGAAATGTGGTGTTTCGACAACCGCCGCACCCTCCACGCCCGCAACGCCTTCGACCCCGCCACTGGCGCCCGGCATTTTCAGGGTTGCTATGTCGACCGTGATGAATTGTTGTCGCGCATTCTCGTGCTGCAGCGTTAAAACGCGTCATCGTTCATCGCGAGCAAGCTCGCTCCCACAGGGATCTGCAGCGGACACAGTATTTGTGTACGACACAGTTCCAATGTGGGAGCGAGCTTGCTCGCGATGGCGTCAGTCCAATCAACACTTCCATACCTGATTCACAGGCAAAAAAAACCCCGATCAAGCCGTGACAGGATCGGGGCAGAGGTGGGTACTGTTGAGGAGCCGTTGCGCGAGGGTGACCAAACCTTCGTGAAGCCAGCTGATCCCAGTGTGCCCACTCTCCTCCTGCGCAAGTTAGCCGAAAACGACCTGTTCATAGGTATTGCGGCCATTGCGACAAATCGTCCTTGCCGCCACTCCGTACCCCTACGAGAATCGAGCCACGACACCGTTCCCTGAAGAAGGATTGCGTCATGATGTACGCCGATTTGATTGACCAGGAAGACCTGTTGGGCCAGCTCAAGGCGTTAGGATTTGCAATACCCCCGGGTGCAACCGCTGAGCAGGCCTGCGAATGCGCGGTACGGGGTTTGAACAACGAACGGGCAACGGAACTGCGGACAATGGTCAAGCAGATGTACACCAGCAGCGCGACCATCCTGCCGGCCGTGCGCCAGGCCATCGACAAGCAATTGCTGCCCGCGTTGGCGGAGTATCAGCAGAGCCGTAGCGCCTGATAGAACCCATCGCGAGCAAGCTCGCTCCTACAGTTGACCGCATTCCCCTGAGAGAACTCGGTCAATGTGGGAGCGAGCTTGCTCCGGGCGGCGTTCCGACGATGAAGCCAACCCGGTCTTAGAGCCTTACGCTAGCGAAAGTCGACTCATTACGCGCCTGACTCAACGCCGACAACGGTCCTGACAGCGGCGACAGCACCAGTGCTTGCGGCAGTGGCATCATCGCCACTTGTTGCGTGGTGTTGGAACCTACGCGTTCGTCACGCGGCGGAATGCCGAAGTATTCGCGGTAGCACTTGGAGAAGTGCGGCGTAGACACGAAGCCACACACCGATGCCACTTCGATGATCGACATCGGCGTTTGCTTGAGCAACTGCCGGGCGCGGATCAAGCGCAGTTTCAGGTAATAACGCGATGGCGAGCAGTGCAGGTATTTCTGGAACAGCCGCTCCAGCTGACGACGCGACACGGCGACGTACACCGCCAGTTCGTCGAGGTCGATCGGCTCTTCGAGGTTGGCCTCCATCAGCGCGACGATTTCCTGCAACTTCGGCTGGTTGGTGCCGAGCATGTGCTTGAGCGGCACACGCTGGTGATCCTGCTCGTTGCGGATGCGCTCGTAGACGAACATTTCCGAAATCGCGGCCGACAGTTCACGACCGTGATCGCGGCTGATCAGGTGCAGCATCATGTCCAGCGGCGCGGTGCCGCCGGAGCTGGTGAAACGGTTACGGTCGAGGGTGAACAGACGGGTACTCATGGCCACACGCGGGAACGCTTCCTGCATCGAGGCCAGGCACTCCCAGTGCACACTGCAATCGAAACCATCCAGCAGGCCGGCGCACGCCAGGGCCCAGCTGCCGGTGCAGACCGCACCGAGACGGCGGGACTGACGCGCCTGGCTTTGCAGCCACGAAACGTGTTCACGGGTAACAGTGCGCTGGATGCCGATACCGCCGCAGACAATGATGGTGTCCAGGGCAGGCGCTTTGTGCATGGAGCAGTCGGGAGTGATTTGCAGACCGTCACTGGCCCAGACCTGACCACCGTCGACGGTGAGTGTGGTCCAGCGATACAGCTCGCGGCCGGACAGTTGGTTGGCCATGCGCAGGGGTTCTACTGCGGAGGCCAGAGAAATAAGCGTGAAATTGTCCAGCAGCAAAAAGCCGATGGATTGAGGCGCACGGTTCTGGGGTTGGGCCCCGGAGTTGAACGTCGTCATCGCGGTATCTCCTCACACAAAGCGGGTGATGGCCTCAGGCGGAGGCTCTTGTTATTGCCATCGTTCTCGCGTGGGAGACGGGCTTTGTAATGACAGAGCAAATGCCATGCCTAAAGTTGAATGGCCGTTCAATAACTCCTGAAAACGACGTCGCGCCGCGTCTATATAAGCCGCGCCGCGAGTGGGGGTTATAAGTGCCATTATCGGCGGGAGGCGCTCTGCCCAGTTGGGCGTGAGCAAATCGGTAGCACTTGTGGGAACAGGGCTACAGCGACCTGGTAAAGAGTGTCACCGCAAGCACAGGTGACAGGCGGTAATGGCCAGCTTGGATCCCGGATCTCCGGCAAGTGGCTTATCTGTAAGCGACGCGCCAAAACGTGGCGTGCTTTGAATCGAGTGTTCACTTACCGCGCAGTTTTGACTGGTCTGGCGCCTTCACGCCCTGAGCTTTTCCGTCAACACGGTTTTGCTGTGTCCGGCTCGCTGGTCAACGGCGATCCGACGATGCAGGCGACGCGGTCTCAGCACTCAACCGCGCTAACCGCCAACCCACCGCGCGATGTCTCTTTATATTTGTCATGCATGTCCGCGCCGGTATCACGCATTGTGCGGATCACCCGATCCAGCGAGATAAAGTGCTGACCGTCGCCACGCAGCGCCATCTGCGCTGCGTTGATCGCCTTCACCGCGGCAATCGCATTGCGCTCGATGCACGGTACTTGCACCAGCCCGCCCACCGGGTCGCAGGTCAGGCCGAGGTTATGTTCCAGACCGATTTCCGCCGCGTTACACAGCTGCTCCGGTGTCGCACCCAGAATCTCCGCCAGCCCGGCCGCCGCCATGGCGCAAGCCGAACCGACTTCGCCCTGGCAACCGACTTCCGCACCGGAAATCGAAGCGTTTTTCTTGCACAGAATCCCTACCGCCGCCGCACTGAGGAAATAGTCGACTACGTTGGCGTCAGTCACCACCTCGCTGAACTTCATAAAGTAATGCAGCACCGCCGGAATTATCCCCGCCGCGCCATTGGTCGGTGCAGTCACCATGCGCCCGCCAGCGGCGTTTTCTTCGTTGACCGCCAGGGCGAACAGGTTGACCCACTCCATTGCGCTCAGCGTCGAGCCGATCACATTGGGTTTTCCCAACTCTTGCAGGCTGCGGTGCAACCTGGCCGCGCGACGGCGCACATTCAGGCCGCCGGGCAAGATGCCTTCGTGCTTGAGGCCTTGTTCGACGCAATCCTGCATGGCGCGCCAGAGTGTCATCAGGCCAGCGCGAATTTCCTCTTCGCTGCGCCAGACCTTCTCGTTGGCCATCATCAATTCGGCGACGCGCAGGTTGTGCTGCTTACAGAGGCTGAGCAGTTCGACGGCGCTGGAGAAGTCGTACGGCAACACGGTGCGATCCAGATCGACCACGCCGCTGGAAGCCTGGGCTTCGTCCACGACAAAACCGCCGCCGATGGAATAGTAGGTGTCGCGATGCAGCTCGCCGTCATCACCTTCGACGATCAGCGTCATGGCGTTAGGGTGGAACGGCAGGTTCTCGTCGATCAGGCGCATGTCCCGGGCCCAGATGAACGGGACCGACAAACAACCGTCGAGCAACAGCGTGTGGGTTTCGCGCAGGGTTTCGATGCGGAGGCCGATTTGCGACGGATCGATCGCGTCCGGCCACTCGCCCATCAGCCCCATGATCACCGCGTTGTCGCTGCCGTGACCGATGCCGGTGGCCGACAACGAACCATAAAGCTGAACTTCGACGCGCCGTACTTGTTCCAAAAGACCCTGCTCACGCAAACCTTGCACGAACAGCGCCGCGGCCCGCATGGGTCCCACGGTGTGCGAACTGGAAGGGCCGATGCCGATTTTGAACAGGTCGAAAACACTGATAGCCATTACTGCCGAACTCCTGGATGTGCCAACTCCAGACGCAAAAGCGCCCAGTGACGGAGCTGCTACGCTCAAGCTGCAATCCGCCGGGATGGCCGCATCATCAGGCTTTTACCGTGTCGTTCGACGTCTCACACCGACCCACTCATGCCCACCAACGCCGCGAGCCATCAGCGCTACGTTTTCACGGTTTTTTTACGGCTCAAAGGAGCAGAAAGGGCTGAAAATAGCTGTAAACGACCTCACCGACACTGGATGCGACCATCCCTGTACTGGTTACGACGCACCCTGTAGGCGTCAGATTTTCACTGGTACATGATCGTATCGACTCGATTGCAAGGCGCCGTGGTAAAGCTGTCTCCAAAACGCCATCCAACCGCAACACATAAGTGCGGTGGTCCAGTCGGAACACTGCCAAAAAAAAACACCAAGGAGTCCACCCATGAAAGGTTCCCCGTCGTTGTTGTTGGCCGCCATGCTAAGTCTGCCGGTTCTGGCGCAAGCCGCAGAACCGGCTCAATGCAGCACCGTAAACTTCTCCGATGTCGGCTGGACTGACATTACTGTCACCACCGCCACCACCAGCGTCGTACTCGAAGCCCTGGGCTACAAAACCAAAACCACGATGATTTCCGTGCCGGTGACCTATAAGTCCCTGGCCGACGGCAAGAACATGGACGTATTCCTCGGTAACTGGATGCCGACCATGGAAAACGACATCAAAGCCTACCGCGAAGCCGGCGCTGTGGAGACCCTGCGCGCCAACCTGGAAAACGCAAAATACACACTCGCCGTCCCCGAAGAGTTGTATAACAAGGGGCTGAAGGATTTCGCCGATATCGCCAAGTTCAAGAAAGAACTCGACGGCAAGATCTACGGCATCGAGCCGGGTAACGACGGCAACCGTCTGATCCAGAGCATGATCGACAAGGACGCCTTCGGCTTGAAAGCCGCCGGCTTCAAGGTGGTCGAGTCCAGCGAGGCAGGCATGCTCTCGCAAGTCGATCGCGCTCAGCGTCGCAACACCGCCGTGGTGTTCCTGGGCTGGGAACCGCACCCGATGAACACGCGTTTCAAGATGAAGTACCTGACGGGCGGCGACGACTACTTCGGCCCGAACTTCGGTCAGGCGACCATCTTCACCAACACCCGCAAGGGCTACGCCCAGGAATGCAGCAACGTTGGACAGTTGCTGAAAAACCTGGTGTTCACCCTCGACATGGAAAGTACCCTGATGGGCAACGTCCTGGACGACAAAATGAAGCCTGACGCGGCCGCTAAGGCCTGGCTGAAAAAGAATCCACAGGTCCTCGATACCTGGCTCGCTGGCGTGACCACCATTGACGGTAAACCAGGCCTGGAGGCCGTGAAAGCCAAGCTCGCGCAGTAATCGCTTACGCCGGGCGGGTTCGCTCGCCCGGGCTGTTTATTTCCTTGCATGCGGACGTTCACTACCATGCTGATTGATCAGAAAATACCTCTAGGCCAGTACATCGCGGGCTTCGTTGAATGGTTGACGCAACACGGCGCCAACACCTTCGACGCGATCGCCGTGTCACTGGAAACGATGATCCACGGCGTGACTTTTGCGCTGACCTGGTTCAACCCGCTGGCATTGATCGGCCTCATCGCGCTACTGGCACACTTTATTCAACGAAAGTGGGGACTGACCGTTTTTGTCATCGCCTCCTTCCTGCTGATCCTCAATCTGGGGTACTGGCAGGAAACCATGGAAACCCTTGCCCAGGTGTTGTTCGCCACCCTGGTCTGCGTGGTCATCGGCGTGCCGTTGGGCATCGTCGCCGCGCACAAACCCATGTTCTACACACTGATGCGTCCGGTGCTCGATCTGATGCAGACCGTGCCGACCTTCGTGTACCTCATTCCTACCCTGACCCTCTTCGGTCTGGGTGTGGTCCCGGGTCTGATTTCTACGGTGGTGTTCGCAATTGCCGCGCCTATCCGCCTGACCTACCTGGGTATCCGTGATGTTCCCGCAGAATTGATGGACGCTGGCAAAGCCTTCGGCTGCTCGCGCCGTCAACTGCTCGCACGCATCGAACTGCCCTACGCCATGCCAAGCATCGCGGCCGGTATCACCCAGTGCATCATGCTGTCGCTGTCGATGGTGGTGATCGCGGCACTGGTGGGCGCCGACGGTCTGGGCAAACCCGTGGTCAACGCACTGAACACTGCTGATATCGCCCTGGGCTTCGAAGCCGGCCTGGCGATCGTATTGCTGGCGATCATGCTCGACCGTATCTGCAAACAACCCGAAGCCAAAGTAGGGGGTGACGCATGAGCATTATTCGCTTCGAAGACGTCGACGTAATCTTCTCCAAAGACCCGCGCGAGGCCTTGAAACTCCTCGATCAGGGCATGACCCGTGACCAGATCCTGAAAAAGACCGGGCAGATTGTCGGCGTCGAAAAGGCCAGCCTGGACGTCGAAAAAGGTGAAATCTGCGTACTGATGGGCCTGTCCGGCTCCGGCAAGTCCAGCTTGCTGCGCTGCATCAACGGCCTCAATACCGTCAGCCGCGGCAAACTGTTCGTCGAGCACGAAGGCAAGCAGATCGACATCGCTTCCTGCACCCCGGCGGAACTGAAAATGATGCGCACCAAGCGCATTGCTATGGTGTTCCAGAAGTTCGCCCTGATGCCTTGGCTGACCGTTCGCGAGAACATCAGCTTCGGTCTGGAAATGCAGGGTCGTCCGGAGAAGGAACGGAAAAAACTGGTCGATGAAAAACTTGAGCTGGTGGGCCTGACCCAGTGGCGCAACAAGAAGCCGGACGAGCTCTCCGGTGGTATGCAGCAACGTGTGGGCCTGGCCCGCGCGCTGGCGATGGATGCCGACATTCTGCTGATGGACGAACCGTTCTCGGCCCTCGACCCGCTGATCCGCCAAGGCCTGCAAGACGAACTGCTGGAACTGCAAAGCAAGCTGAACAAAACCATCGTGTTCGTGAGCCACGACCTCGATGAAGCCCTGAAGCTCGGCAGCCGTATCGCGATCATGAAAGACGGTCGGATCGTCCAGTACAGCAAGCCGGAAGAGATCGTGTTGAACCCTGCGGACGATTACGTGCGGACCTTCGTCGCCCACACCAACCCGCTCAACGTTCTGTGCGGTCGCAGCCTGATGCGCACCCTGGACAACTGCAAACGCATCAACGGGTCGGTATGCCTCGATCCGGGCGGTGACTCCTGGCTGGACCTGGCCGAAGGCAACACCATCAAGGGCGCACGCCAGAACGGCGCGAGCCTGGACCTGCAGAACTGGATCCCTGGGCAAGCCGTTGAAGGCCTGGGTCGTCGTCCAACGCTGGTGGATTCGAACATCGGCATGCGCGACGCGCTACAGATTCGATATCAGACGGGTAATAAGCTGGTGCTGCACGACAACAACAAGGTGGTCGGGATTCTGGGTGACAGTGAGCTGTATCACGCACTGCTCGGCAAGAATCTGGGTTAAGGCAATACACACAAAAACGCCGCGAGAGGATCGCGGCGTTTTTGTTAGTGCTCAGAACCTGTGGAAGAACCTGTGGGAGCGAGCTTGCTCCGGGCGGCGTTCCGACGATGAGGGCATAACAGTCAGCATCAATGTTGCCTGACCCACCGCCATCGCGAGCAAGCTCGCTCCCACAAGGTTTGCGGTGCGGCTCCTTGCACCGCATTACTTCAAGTCTCAGCTATAGACACGGCCAAGGAGCTGCCGATGGCTTTCAAACTGATCGAGCACGTCACGGGTGATCTGATCCTGAGTGAAGCCCATCAAGTCGTAGTCCTGGCTGCCGTTGTGCAAGTACACCTCGGCGCGGTAGTAACGTGCACGTGGTTCATCAGCACTCTCAGCCGAAACCGTGTCACTCGCCGCAGCCAGATAACCGTCCAGGCTCACTTCGTAGACAAAAGGGTTGCCCTCTTCCATCTCGATCCGCAGGCCCATGCAACGCTTGGCCTTGCCCAGCAACGTTTGCACGTCCAGGCCTTGAGTACGCAGTTGCACCGCAGCCTCTTCCAGCGCCGGGCTGACTTGCTTGTCCATGAAACGTTGAACGATCGACTGATTCGGCTGCAAGTCCAGCTGAGTCAAACGCTCGCTGAAACCACGACGACCGCGCGCTGCGAGCTGCGCTTGCTCCTGTTCGATCTGCACGTCCTGGCGCATGGCCTTGTGCAAGCCGAACATAAAGAGCACCAGCACCACCGAGAACGGCAGACCTGCCAGCACCACCATGGTTTGCATGGCTTCGAAGTTGCCGGCAAACAGCAGGCCGATGGTTACCAGGGTAATTACCGCCGACCAGAAGATACGCAGCCAGTGCGGCGCATCTTCGTCGACGTTACCGCCCTTGCACGAAAGGTTGGCCATCATCACCGCGCCGGAATCCGCCGGGGTCAGGAACAGCACGAAACCGACAAAGATCGACACGCCGATCACGATTTTCGATGCTGGGTAGTGTTCAAGCAGTTGGTAGATCGCCATCGACGGCTGTTCGAGCGCCGTCTTGCCGAGTTCCACCGCCCCATGGTTCATCACCAGGTCCAGGGCCGAGTTACCGAAGATCGACAACCATGCCAGAGTGAAACCCAGCGGGATCAGCAGCACGCCGGCCACCAGTTCACGTACCGTGCGACCACGGGAAATACGCGCGATGAACATGCCGACGAATGGGGCCCAGGAAATCCACCAGGCCCAGTAGAACAGGGTCCACAGGCCCAACCAGCGGTCGGACTTCTCACTGTCGCCTTCATACACATAGAGGTCGAAGGTTTTCAGCACAGCGCCGTTCAGGTAGTCGCCAATGTTCTGCACAAAGGCATTGAGCAGGTGCAAAGTCGGGCCGAACAACAGCACGAAAATCAGCAAACCACTGAACAGCACGATGTTCAGGTTGGACAGACGGCGAATACCGTTTTCCACGCCGGACACCGCAGCGATGGTCGCCACGGTGCTCATCACGATGATCACGATCAGCAGGTTGGTGTTGTTGTGCTCCATACCGAACAGGTTTTCCAGGCCCGACGACACTTGCAGCGAACCAATCCCCAGGTTCGTCACCAGACCCAGCAGGGTCACGAACATGCCGAAGCCGTCCACCGCATGACCGGCCGCGCCTTTGACCCAACGCTCGCCCACCAGCGGATACAGCGCCGAACGCAACGCCAGCGGCTGGTTATGACGGTAAGCAAAATAGGCCACGGCCAGACCGACCAATGCGTAGATCGCCCAGCCATGCAGGCCCCAGTGCAGGAACGTCAGCTGAACGGCCTGACGGGCGGCCATGTTGCTGGCAGCCACGCCTTCGGGCGGATTGAAGTAGTGGTCCAGCGGCTCGGAAGCACCGAAGTACAGCAGCGAAATGCCGATACCCGACGAGAACAGCATCCCCGCCCAGGCGCCGTAGCTGAAGTCCGGGGTGTCGTCCTTGCTGCCCAGTTTGAGCTTGCCGTAGGACGAAAACGCCAGGCCGACCACGAACACCAGGTAAGCGGCGATCACCACCATGTAGTACCAGCCGAAGCTGCGGGACAACCAGGCCTGGGCAATACCGAGCAATCTGCCGGCCTCTTGCGGGGCGATGATCAGAATGGCGGTCAACAACAGGATCAACGCGGTAGAGGTGTAGAACACCCAACCGTTGACCGTCACCTTCTCGGGTGGGGTCTTTATAAGAGAGGCAGAACTCATGGCACAGATGCTCCAGGCAGTGCGAGAGAAGAACACAAGGCAACGCGTTACCCGACCAATCGGTTAGTTGGCAGCCGACAGGCGGGTGATATAAAGACACCCCGAAAAAAGCCCGAAACCCGGGAGCGCCAGTGCGCGTGGGTTTCGAGCGTTTTCGGATGTCGTTTTTCCGCCAACTACATGTAGGAAAAACCTGTAGGCAGCGACGAATTGTCGCAGATCTTATTCTTTGTTGATTGAACGTTCAATCAAAACAAAATAGACTGGCCTTCAATCCGATAGACGTTTCACGTCCGCCGGAAGGCCTAAGGAGATGTGCAAGATGCCCAAGGTCGGTATGCAACCCATCCGTCGCCAGCAGTTGATCGAAGCCACATTGCAGGCGGTCGATCAGGTCGGAATGGGGGACGCCAGCATTGCGCTGATCGCCCGTTTGGCCGGTGTCTCGAATGGCATCATCAGTCACTATTTTCAGGACAAGAACGGCCTGATTGCTGCCACGGCGCAGTATCTGATGAGTGTACTCAGCGAGAACGTCACCGCGCGCCGTCAGGCGCTGGAGGACAGCAGCCCGCGGGCGCACCTCCAGGTGATTATCGAAGGCAACTTCGACGCCAGCCAGGTCAATGGCCCGGCAATGAAAACCTGGCTGGCCTTCTGGGCCACCAGCATGCACCACCCGTCTTTGCACAGGTTGCAGCGGATCAACGATCACCGTCTGTATTCCAACCTGTGCTGCCAGTTCCGCCGCGTATTGCCGCTCGAAGACGCGCGCAGTGCAGCCCGGGGCCTGGCAGCCCTCATTGACGGTTTGTGGTTGCGCGGCGCGCTGTCGGGAGATGCTTTCGACACCGGGCAGGCGCACCAGATCGCTTACGAATACATGGATTTCCAACTGGCCAAGCAGGTGAGTTAGAGCACACAGAACCGCTCAGCACCTGAACCGCCACTGACCAGCGTTGCCCAAGCTATAAGGCACGCCCAGTGGTCAACGCCAACCACTTATGCACTTGCGAGGACACTATGGCCCGTTTCGAACTGCAAAAACTTTACATCGATGGCGGTTACTCCGACGCCAGCAGCGACGCCACCTTCGAAGCCATCAACCCGGCTAACGGTGAAGTCCTCGCAACAGTACAACGTGCGACCAAGGAAGACGTTGAGCGCGCTGTAGTCAGCGCCGAAAAGGGTCAGAAAATCTGGGCCGCGATGACCGCCATGGAGCGTTCGCGCATCCTGCGTCGTGCCGTTGACATCCTGCGCGAGCGCAACGATGAACTGGCTGCTCTGGAAACGCTGGACACCGGCAAGTCGTTCTCCGAAACCAAGTACGTCGACATCGTCACCGGCGCTGACGTGCTGGAGTACTACGCAGGTCTGGTTCCGGCCATCGAAGGCGAGCAAATCCCGCTGCGCACCACTTCTTTCGTCTACACCCGTCGCGAGCCGCTGGGCGTCGTGGCCGGTATCGGCGCGTGGAACTACCCGATCCAGATCGCCTTGTGGAAATCCGCACCTGCCCTGGCGGCCGGTAACGCGATGATCTTCAAGCCAAGCGAAGTCACTTCCCTGACGACCCTGAAACTGGCCGAGATCTACACCGAAGCCGGCGTTCCGGCTGGCGTGTTCAACGTACTGACCGGCAGCGGCCGTGAAGTCGGCACCTGGCTGACCGAACACCCACGCATCGAAAAAATCTCCTTCACCGGCGGCACCGACACCGGCAAGAAGGTCATGGCCAGCGCTTCCGCCTCGTCGCTCAAAGACGTGACCATGGAACTGGGCGGCAAATCCCCGCTGATCATCTTCGACGACGCCGACCTCGATCGCGCCGCCGACACCGCCATGATGGCCAACTTCTACAGCTCCGGTCAGGTCTGCACCAACGGCACTCGCGTGTTCGTGCCGAGCCACCTGAAAGCCGCTTTCGAAGCCAAGATCGTTGAGCGCGTTGCGCGCATCCGCGTCGGCAACCCGGAAGACGAGAACACCAACTTCGGTCCGCTGGTCAGCTTCGCCCACATGGAAAGCGTGCTGGGTTACATCGCCAAAGGTAAGGAAGAAGGCGCTCGCGTGCTGTGCGGCGGCAGCCGTCTGACCGAAGGCGAATTCGCCAAAGGCGCGTTCGTGGCCCCGACCGTGTTCACCGACTGCACCGACGAGATGACCATCGTTCGCGAAGAAATCTTCGGCCCGGTGATGGCGATCCTGACCTACGAAACCGAAGAAGAAGTGATCCGTCGTGCCAACGACACCGACTTCGGCCTGGCCGCTGGCGTTGTCACCAAAGACCTGAACCGCGCTCACCGCGTGATTCATCAACTGGAAGCCGGTATCTGCTGGATCAACGCCTGGGGCGAGTCCGACGCGAAGATGCCGGTCGGCGGCTACAAGCAGTCGGGCGTGGGCCGTGAGAACGGCATCAGCTCGCTGAACAACTTCACACGCATCAAATCGGTACAGGTCGAACTGGGCGATTACGCCTCGGTGTTCTAAGCCCCGGCTGAAAACCCTGTAGCAGCTGCCGAGGCACGAGGCTGCGTTGCGCGTCCGCAGGACCGCCCTCAGAGGGCCGCTGCGCGACCCAACGCAGCCTCGTGCCTCGGCAGCTGCTACAGGCGACCTGACCAACTTCAAAGAGGGTGCATTTAATGTCCCAAGAATTCGATTACATCATCATCGGTGCCGGCTCGGCCGGTAACACCCTGGCGACCCGTCTGACTGAAGACGAAGGCGTCACCGTTCTGCTGCTCGAAGCAGGCGGCCCGGACTACCGTTTAGACTTCCGCACGCAAATGCCGGCCGCTTTGGCGTTCCCGCTGCAAGGTCGTCGCTACAACTGGGGCTACGAAACCGATCCAGAACCACACATGGACGGTCGCCGGATGGAATGCGGTCGCGGCAAGGGCCTGGGTGGTTCTTCGCTGATCAACGGCATGTGCTACATCCGCGGCAACGCGATGGACTACGACAACTGGGCCAAACTGCCAGGTCTTGAAGACTGGGACTACCTGAACTGCCTGCCGTATTTCCGTAAGGCTGAAACCCGCGACATCGGCCCGAACGACTACCACGGTGGCGAAGGTCCGGTCAGCGTGACCACGCCGAAAGCCGGCAATAACCCGCTGTTCCACGCGATGGTTGAAGCCGGCGTGCAAGCCGGTTACCCGCGTACCGAAGACCTGAACGGTTACCAGCAGGAAGGTTTCGGTCCGATGGACCGCACCGTGACGCCGAACGGCCGTCGCGCCAGCACCGCTCGCGGTTACCTGGACATCGCCAAGAAGCGCTCGACCCTGACCATCGTCACCCACGCCCTGACCGACAAGATTCTGTTCGAAGGCAAGCGTGCGGTCGGCGTGCGTTACTTGATCGGCGCCGCTGAAGAACGCGTTGAAGCCCGCGCCCGCAAAGAAGTGCTGCTGTGCTCCGGCGCCATCGCTTCGCCGCAGATTCTGCAGCGTTCCGGCGTCGGCCCGGCCGAGCTGCTGAAAAAACTCGATATCCCGGTGGTCCACGACCTCCCGGGCGTGGGTGAAAACCTGCAGGATCACCTTGAGCTGTACCTGCAATACGCGTGCACCCAACCGGTCTCGCTGTACCCGTCGCTGCTCTGGTACAACCAGCCGGCCATCGGTGCCGAGTGGCTGTTCAACGGCACCGGCATCGGCGCCAGCAACCAGTTCGAAGCCGGCGGTTTCATCCGTACCCGTCCGGAATTCGATTGGCCGAACATCCAGTACCACTTCCTGCCGGTCGCGATTAACTACAACGGCAGCAACGGTGTGAAAGAGCACGGTTTCCAGGCGCACATGGGTTCCATGCGTTCGCCGAGCCGTGGTCGCATCCAGGCCAAGTCCAAGGATCCGCGCGAGTACCCGAGCATCCTGTTCAACTACATGGCCACCGAGCAGGACTGGCAGGAATTCCGCGACGGCATCCGCCTGACCCGTGAAATCATGCAACAGCCTGCACTGGACGCGTTCCGTGGCCGCGAAATCAGCCCGGGCATCGACGTGCAAACCGACGAGCAGCTCGACAAGTTCATCCGCGAACACGCCGAAACCGCGTTCCACCCGTCCTGCTCGTGCAAGATGGGCACCGACGAAATGGCGGTGGTTGACGCTGAAGGTCGTGTGCACGGCATGCAGAGCCTGCGTGTGGTCGATGCCTCGATCATGCCGATCATCACCACCGGCAACCTGAACGCGCCGACGATCATGATCGCCGAGAAAATCGCCGACAAGATCCGTGGTCGCAAGCCATTGTCACGTAGCAAGGCTGATTACTTCGTGGCCGGCGATGCGCCGGTGCGTGGCAAGCCGTTGCGTGATGTGAGCCTGACGGCTCAGTAAGACCGTTACACCGCGTCACGGCCAATCGCGAGCAAGCTCGCTCCCACAGGTTTTGGGTTGGATTACATATTTGTGATTCACCCGCGATCACTGTGGGAGCGGGCTTGCCCGCGATGGGGCCCGGCCTAACGCCACATAATTTCCTGACACACCCCGGTAATCCCTTCCTACACCGCACCGCCCTTGATCCTACCCCCCGCCCAGGCCTAATCTAGCGCCACGCAAACGTTTCACCCCCCTCGCAACATCGATACACCGCCACTCCATACCAAGGAGGTTCCCGAATGTTCGATTTCCACCCCCAGCTCAAGCAGCGCTTCGCTGCCTTGCGCACGGGCGCTGAATTCTTTTCGCTGCGTTATGTGCGCGAATCCGGCCAGTACCTGTCGGTGCGCAAAAACGTCGCTGAACCTCCCAGCCTGAGCCGTGACGAAGGCGCGATGCTGACCGTTCGGGTCAACGGCGTCGAAGCCTACGCCGCGACCAACGACCTGTCCCAGTCCGGCCTGCAAGCCGCGCTGGAGCGAGCCGAGCAACAAGCCCGCCGACTCAAGCCCCACGCCCTGCTCGACCTGCGCGAGCAAGCCGTTTCCAGCGACCGCGCCGACTACTTTTCGCCGAACCTGGACCAGCCCTTCCCGTCCCTGAGCGATTGCTACCAACTGCTCGGCGCCGAATCCGCATCCGTGCCCAAGGACGAGCGACTGGTGAACTGGCAGGTGAGCATCGGCATCACTAACGTCGAGCAGATCTACCTCAACAGCGCCGGTGCCGAACTGCGCCAGGCCCAGCGTTTCGTCTACCCGAGCGTGGACGTCACCGCCTACGACGGCAATGACAGCCAGACCCGTACCCTAGGCCGCGAAAATTTCGGCCAACAAGGCGGCTTTGATGTGATCAGCCGCTGCGGCCTGGTCGGTGCCGGCCCGAAAGTCGCCGATCAGGCGCTGCAATTGCTGCTGGCGCCCAACACCCCGCAAGGCCCGCGCGACCTGCTGTTGATGCCGGACCAGATGATGCTGCAGATCCACGAATCCATCGGTCACCCGCTGGAGCTGGACCGCATCCTGGGCGATGAACGCAATTACGCCGGCACCAGTTTCGTCAAGGCAGAAGACTTCGGCAGCCTGCAATACGGCTCCAGATTGCTCAATGTGACCTTCGACCCGGACATCCCTGAGCAGCTCGCCAGCTACGGCCATGACGACGACGGCACGGCCGCGAACAAACAATTCCTGATCCGCGAAGGTTTGCTGCTGCGTCCACTGGGCGGCGCGCTGTCGCAATTCCGTGCCGGCATGGACGGCGTCGCCAACAGCCGCGCCTGCGGCTGGAACCGTCCGCCGATCGACCGCATGGCCAACCTGAACATCGAGCCCGGCGATCAACCGCTGGAGCAACTGATCGGCAACATCGAACACGGCATCATGATGTCGACCAATCGCTCGTGGTCCATCGACGATGCGCGCAACAAATTCCAGTTCGGTTGCGAATGGGCTCAGTTGATCGAAAACGGCGAACTCAAAGGCGTGGTGAAGAACCCCAACTACCGGGCGATTTCCGCGCAGTTCTGGAAAAGCCTCAGCGCCGTTGGCGATGCCAACTCCGTCAAGGTCCTGGGCACGCCGAACTGCGGCAAAGGCGAGCCGAACCAGGTGATCCGCGTCGGCCATGCCTCGCCGGCCTGCGTGTTCAGCAACGTTGATGTGTTTGGGGGAGATGCCTGATGAGTACGTCGAAAAATCAGGCCGAGTCATTCAAAGTCTTGGTCAACTGGGTGCGCGATGCGATTCGCGAGCCGGAACAATTCACCCTCAGCTACGCCGCCGAATCCTCGGCCTTCGTGCGCTTCAACCACGCCAAAGTCCGTCAGGCCGGGCAGGTGCAACAGGCGAGCGTCGGTTTCAAACTGATCAATGATGGCCGCCACGCCGACCTGAACATCACCCTTTCCGGTGATGCTGAAGTCGATACTCAGCGCCTGACAGAAGGTCTGCAACAGTTACGCGAAACCTTGCCGCTGCTGCCGCAGGATCCGTACCTGCTGCTCAACCACAACGGTTGGCAGAGCAAGAATGTTCAGGCGCATCCGCTACCGGAGACCGAGCAAGTGGTCGCTGAAATCACCCAGGCCGCCGAAGGGCTGGACCTGGTGGGTTTCTACGCCGCCGGCCCGATCAGTCGCGGTTTCGCCAGTTCTTCGGGCGCGTTCGGATGGCATCAGGCCAACAGCTTCAACTTCGATTTCAGCCTGTTTCATGAGAATGGCCAGGCGGTGAAAGCCAGCTACGCCGGGCACGACTGGATCAGCGAAGGGTTTGCCAAGCGCTTTGCGCAGGCGCGCGAGCAGTTGGCGCTTCTCGGCAGACCGCAACACACCCTGGCGCCGGGTCAGTACCGCGCCTATCTGGCGCCGGCAGCCCTGGGAGAAATCATGGACATGCTGGGCTGGGGCGGTTTCTCGGCGCAGTCGATTGCCAGCAAAAACAGTCCGCTGCAGAAGCTTTATGCGGGCGACAGTGCGTTCAGCCCGTTGGTGTCGGTGGATGAAAAGGTCAGTGGTTCGTTGAGCCCGGCATTCTCCGGCGAAGGTTATCCGCGCAGCGATCTGGGGTTGATCGTCAATGGCAAGGCCGGCGCGCAGATGGTCAGTTCACGCAGTGCGGCCGAGTACGGCCTGACCGCCAATGGCGCCAGCGGTGGTGAAATGCCAAGCGCAGTGAACATGGCGGCCGGTACGTTGCCTGATGCAGAGATTCTCAAGCAATTGGGCACGGGCTTGTACATCAGCAACCTGTGGTACCTGAACTATTCCGATCAGCCGGCGGCACGCCTGACCGGCATGACGCGGTTTGCGACCTTCTGGGTCGAGAACGGCGAGATTCAGGCGCCGGTGAGTACGATGCGGTTTGATGACAGTGCGTACAGTTTGCTTGGATCGCAGCTGGAAGCGTTGACCGAGGAGCGCGAGCTGATGTTGTCGGCCAGTACCTACAGCCAGCGGGCCACCGCTTCGGCATTGTTGCCGGGGGCGCTGGTCAGCAAACTCACGTTAACGCTGTAAACACTTTGTAGCAGCTGGCGAAGCCTGCGTTCGAGGACGCAGTCCTCGCCAAACCGGCAACCGAGTTACTTCTGTAGTAACGCGCTCGCTGAACTCGCGAGGACTTCGTCCTCGAACGCAGGCTTCGCCAGCTGCTACAGGATTTCATCGACTTGCGGACTGCTTCATCTCACCCCCACAAGAGGTCCCATGCCCAACCGCCCGCCTCTCGACGCTGTCACCGCCCGCTGGGTGCCGTGGGTCGTCGCCATCGCGTTCTTCATGCAATCCCTCGACGGGACCATCCTCAACACCGCCCTGCCCGCCATGGCCCGAGACTTGGCCGAAGACCCTTTGCGCATGCAGGGCGTGATCATCGCCTACATGCTCACCATCGCCCTGCTGATCCCTGCCTCAGGCTGGATCGCCGACCGTTTCGGCACCAAGAAAATCTTCTTCGGCGCGATTCTGCTGTTCAGTCTCGGCTCGTTGCTCTGCGCGTTGTCGAGCACCCTGAGCATGCTGATTGGCGCGCGGGTGATCCAGGGCCTGGGTGGTGCGTTGATGCTGCCGGTCGGACGGTTGGTGGTGCTGCGAGCCTACCCGCGCTCGGAGTTGGTGCGGATCATGGGCTTCATCACCATTCCCGGATTGCTCGGCCCGTTGATCGGCCCGACCATGGGCGGCTGGATGGTGGAATACCTGACCTGGCACTGGATCTTCCTGATCAACCTGCCGGTGGGCGCTGTCGGTTGCTATGCCGTGTGGAAATTCATCCCCGACCTGCGCGGCACTGAACGCACCCGCTTCGATAGCCTGGGCTTTTTACTGTTCGGCGCGGCGATGGTGCTGATCACCGTCGCCATGGAAGGTCTCGGCGAATTGCACCTGCCGCACTTGCGCGTGATGTTGCTGCTGTTCGGCGGCATGGCGTGTCTGGCGGCGTACTGGTTGCGGGCCGGGCACATCGATAATCCGCTGTTCGCGCCATCGTTGTTCAAGACCCGGACGTTTGCCGTGGGCATCCTCGGCAACCTGTTCGCCCGTCTGGGCAGCGGCGCCCTGCCGTTTCTCGTTCCATTGCTGCTGCAGGTGGCGCTGGGTTACTCGCCGTCCCAGGCCGGGATGAGCATGCTGCCGCTGGCGGCGGCAGCGATGGTCGCCAAGTCGGTGGCGCGACCGCTGATCGAACGTTTGGGCTATCGCATCGTGCTCACCGGCAACACGGTGGCGCTGGGGCTAATGCTGGCGAGCATGGGGCTGGTCAGCGAGCAAACGCCGTACTGGCTGCTGTTGGTGATGCTATCGATTCTGGGGGCGATCAACTCGCTGCAGTTCACCGCAATGAACACCGTAACCCTGATCGACCTTGACGACGCCAGCGCCAGCAGCGGCAACAGCCTGCTGTCGGTAGTTGCGCAATTGTCCCTGAGCCTGGGTGTGGCCTGTGCCGGCGCGCTGCTCGGCGGCTTCACAGCGGAGATTGGCAACGACGGCGTGGACACGGTTTTGGGCGCGTTCCAGCTGACTTTTGTAACAGTCGGGATCATGGCGATGCTCGCCGCAACGATCTTTTCTCAGCTTTCACCAAAGGATGGCCGACGGATGGTCAGCCGCGAACACGATATAGAGCACTAGCCTCGTGCCTCGGCAGCGGCTACGACTATTCGTCCAGAATTTGCAGGTGAAGAGAGCGAGACTGGTACACTGCGCGACATTTTGTTTTGCAGGCCAGTCCCGTGACCACCATCGCCACCGCTTTTAATACTTTGCCGCTGTCCGCCGCCATGCTGGCTAACCTCGACTCCCTCGGTTATGCCCAGATGACGCCGATCCAGGCGCAAAGCTTGCCGGTGATCCTCAAGGGGATGGACCTGATCGCCCAGGCCAAGACCGGCAGCGGCAAGACTGCCGCCTTCGGTATCGGCCTGCTGAACCCGATCAATCCGCGCTTCTTCGGTTGCCAGGCGCTGGTCATTTGCCCGACTCGCGAGCTGGCGGATCAGGTTGCCAAGGAACTCCGTCGTCTGGCCCGCGCCGAAGACAACATCAAGATCCTGACCCTGTGCGGCGGCGTGTCCTTCGGCCCACAGATCGGCTCTCTGGAGCACGGCGCGCACATCATCGTCGGCACCCCGGGCCGCCTTCAGCAGCATTTGCGCAAAGGTTCGCTGGTGCTCCATGGCCTGAACACGCTGATCCTCGACGAAGCCGACCGCATGCTCGACATGGGTTTCTACGACTCCATCGAAGAAATCATCGCCCAGTGCCCGGAGCGTCGCCAGACCCTGCTGTTCTCCGCCACGTACCCGACGGGCATCAAGCAGTTGGCCGCGAAGTTCATGCGCAACCCTCAGATCGTGAAGGCCGAGGCGTTCCACGACGACACGCAGATCGAGCAGCGTTTCTACGAGATTTCCCCGGAAGAGCGCATGGACGCCGTGGTCAAAGTCCTCGCGCATCATCGTCCGGCATCCTGTGTCGCCTTCTGCTTCACCAAGCAGCAGGTTCAGGAAACCGTCGATCACCTGACCTCCAAAGGCATCTCCGCCGTCGGCCTGCATGGCGATCTGGAACAGCGTGACCGCGACCAGGTACTGGCCATGTTCGCCAACCGCAGCACCTCGGTGCTGGTCGCCACTGACGTCGCCGCTCGCGGTCTGGACATCGATGCGCTGGACATGGTGATCAACGTCGAACTGGCCCGGGATTCGGAAATCCACATCCACCGTGTTGGCCGTACCGGTCGTGCTGGTGAGAAAGGGATTGCGATCAGCCTGGTCGCACCGTCCGAAGCCCACCGCGCCCAAGCCATCGAGCAACTGCAGAACTCGCCGTTGAGCTGGGATCAGCTGGACAACCTCAAATCCCAGGGCGGCGCTCCGCTGCTGCCGGTGATGAGTACGCTGGTCATCGGCGCTGGCCGTAAAGACAAGGTTCGTCCGGGCGACATTCTTGGCGCATTGACTGGCGATGCGGGTATTCCGGGCGCTCAGGTTGGCAAGATCGCGATTTTCGACTTCCAGGCCTATGTGGCTGTGGAGCGCGGAATCGCCAAGCAAGCGTTGCAGCGCCTGAATGACGGCAAGATCAAAGGCCGTTCGCTGCGCGTTCGTATCCTGTAAGAGATCGTCTGCCCAACGAAGATCCCCTGTGGGAGCGAGCTTGCTCGCGTGGCGGACTGTCAAACAACATCTATGTTGAATGTGCAGGCCTCATCGCGAGCAAGCTCGCTCCCACAGTTTGTTTTGTGGTGACACATTAAGAGGACACCGTTTTGCGCTCTACCGAAGTCGTGATCATTGGCGCTGGCGCCGCAGGTTTGATGTGTGCGCTGACTGCCGCCGGGCGCGGGCGCAAGGTGATGCTGCTCGACCATGCGAACAAGGCCGGCAAGAAAATCCTGATGTCGGGCGGTGGCCGCTGTAATTTCACCAACATGTACACCGAACCTGGCAATTTCCTCTCGCAAAACGAACACTTCTGCAAATCCGCCCTGGCGCGCTACACCCAGTGGGATTTCATCGGCATGGTCGCCAAACACGGCGTGCCGTACCACGAGAAGAAACTCGGCCAGCTGTTCTGCGATAACAAATCCAGCGACATCCTCGACATGCTGCTCAACGAGTGCGATCAGGTTGGCGTCAGCCTGCACCTGGACACCTCAATCCAGACCATCGAGAAACTCGAAAGCGGTTACCTGCTGGATACCACACTCGGTCAGTTAACCTGCGAATCGCTGGTGATCGCCACTGGTGGTCTGTCGATTCCAACCCTGGGTGCGACCGGTTTCGGCTATCAGGTGGCCAAACAGTTCGGCCACGACTTGCTGCCGACCCGCGCCGGGCTGGTGCCGTTCACCATCACCGATCAGCTCAAAGAGCTTTGCACCGAGCTGTCCGGTACGTCGGTGGATTGCCTGGTGAGCTGCAACGACCAGAGTTTCCGCGAGAACATCCTGTTCACTCACCGCGGCCTCAGTGGTCCGGCGATTTTGCAGATTTCATCGTTCTGGGAATCCGGCGACACGGTTGAGATCAATCTGATGCCGGACCATGACGTGCCGAGCTGGCTGCAACAACAGCAAGTCGAACGTCCGAACAGCGAGCTGAAAACCCTGCTGGGGGAAATCTTCACCAAGAAGATGGCCAACCTGCTGGCGGATAACTGGTTCGTCTCCAAACCGATGAAGCAGTACACCCACGCGGAAATTGCCGACATCGCCGAAAAACTGGCGAGCTGGAAAGTGGTTCCGGCCGGCACTGAAGGTTATCGCACCGCTGAAGTGACATTGGGCGGCGTCGATACCAACGAGGTGTCGTCCAAGACCATGGAATCGCTGAAAAGCCCCGGCCTGTATTTCATCGGCGAAGTGCTCGACGTCACCGGGCATCTGGGCGGATTCAATTTCCAGTGGGCCTGGGCCTCGGGTTACGCCGCCGCGCAATACGTCTGACCCGCACCGCCCCCGCCTGTAGGAGCTGTCGAGTGAAACGAGGCAGCTCCTACAGGGGATTTCATTTCAAGGTGATGTTCGCCAAGGAAGGAACAGATTTTGCTGTCAGATGTGATCGGCGCCATTGCGTCGGCGTCATTACTGGCTCAATTTAGCGTCATTGCCTCGGAAGGCCTTCGCACTTCATGTCATCGACCCCCTTAAGTCAGTCTCTGCGGCGCCTCTGGGCGCTGGATAAATTCAGCTACAGCGTGCGGGTATTCATCGCCCTGACCGGCAGCATGGCGCTGTGTTGGTACAAGGATGAAATGGGGCTGCTGATCCCGCTGTTCCTCGGAATCATCGCCAGCGCCCTGGCCGAGACCGACGACAGTTGGCAGGGCCGCCTTAACGCACTGGCCGTGACGCTGGTGTGCTTCAGCGTCGCCGCCCTCTCCGTCGAACTGCTCTTCCCCTACCCCGTCGTTTTTGTCATCGCCCTGGCCCTGGCCAGTTTCGGCCTGACCATGCTCGGCGCCTTGGGTGAACGCTATGGCGCGATTGCCTCCGCGACGTTGATTCTGTCGGTCTACACCATGATCGGCGTGGACCAGCGCGGCGGTGCAGTCACCGATTTCTGGCACGAGCCGGTGCTGCTGGTGGCCGGTGCAGCGTGGTACGGTTTGCTTTCGGTACTGTGGCAGGCGATGTTTTCCAATCAGCCGGTGCAGCAAAGCCTGGCGCGATTGTTCCGTGAACTGGGTTTTTACCTGAAGCTGAAATCGTCGTTGTTCGAGCCGATCCGGCAGATGGACGTGGAAGCGCGTCGACTGGAACTGGCGCAGCAAAACGGTCGTGTCGTGGCAGCACTGAACGCCGCCAAGGAAATCATCCTGCACCGGGTTGGCAACGGTCGGCCGGGCTCGAAAGTCAGCCGTTACCTGAAGCTGTACTTCCTCGCCCAGGACATCCACGAGCGCGCCAGTTCCTCGCACTACCCTTACAACGCCCTGGCCGATGCCTTCTTTCACAGCGACGTGATGTTCCGCTGCCAGCGCTTGCTGCGCCAGCAAGGCAAGGCCTGCCGAGCGCTGGCCGAGTCGATCCAGATGCGCCAGCCGTTCATCTATGACGCCAGCTTCGCCGAAGCCCTGAGCGACCTGCACGCCTCCCTCGAACACCTGCGCATTCAGAGCAACCCGGCGTGGCGCGGATTGCTGCGGTCGTTGCGGGCACTGGCGGCCAACCTCGGCACGCTCGATCGTTTGCTCAGCGACGCCAGCAACCCCGATGCCCTGGCGGACGCCACCGACAGCAGCCTGCTCGACCGTTCGCCCCGCAGCCTCAAAGATGTGTGGATTCGGTTACGCACCCAGCTGACGCCGACGTCATTGCTGTTCCGTCACGCACTGCGTTTGCCCTTGGCCTTGAGTATCGGCTACGGGATGGTGCATTTGATCCACCCGTCTCAGGGTTACTGGATCATCCTCACCACGCTGTTTGTCTGCCAACCGAACTACGGCGCCACCCGCCGCAAACTCGGCCAGCGGATCATCGGCACCGCCATCGGCCTGACCGTGGCCTGGGCGCTTTTCGATCTGTTTCCGAATCCCTTGGTCCAATCGTGCTTCGCAATCGCCGCCGGGGTGGTGTTCTTTATCAACCGCACCACCCGCTACACCTTGGCGACGGCCGCGATCACTTTGATGGTGCTCTTCTGCTTCAACCAGGTCGGGGATGGTTACGGGCTGTTCCTGCCGCGGTTGTTCGATACCTTGCTCGGCAGCCTGATCGCCGGGCTGGCGGTGTTCCTGTTCCTGCCAGACTGGCAGGGCCGACGCCTGAATAAAGTGCTGGCCAACACCCTGACGTGCAACAGCATTTACCTGCGCCAGATCATGCAGCAATACGCCGCCGGCAAAAGCGACGACCTGGCGTATCGCCTGGCCCGGCGCAACGCCCACAACGCTGACGCAGCATTGTCGACGACGCTCGCCAACATGCTGATGGAACCGGGGCATTTCCGTAAGGAGGCGGACGTCGGTTTCCGCTTTCTGGTGCTGTCGCACACCTTGCTCAGTTATTTGTCTGGACTGGGCGCACACCGGGAAGCCCAGCTACCGTCCGACGTGCGCGAGCATTTGATCGACGGTGCCGGCGTGAGACTGGCCGCCAGCATCGATGAAATTGCCCAAGGGTTGGCGAGCAAACTGCCGATTGCGATTCAAAGCGATGAGGAAGAGGCTCTGGCCAATACGCTTGAACAGATGCCGGACGAAATTGATGAAGGCCAACGGTTGGTGCAGACGCAGTTGGCGTTGATCTGCCGTCAGCTTGGGCCATTGCGGACGTTGGCAGCGCACCTCATCAAGGAAACGAGTGAGGATTGAGATCTGCGGTAACTGGGCGGGCCTCTTCGCGAGCAAGCCCGCTCCCACACTGATTTGTGGCGCGATGAAGATCCACTGTGGGAGCGAGCTTGCTCGCGAAGGGGCCATCAGCCACACCTTACATCCCATGTAGCTTCATCAATCGCTGATAACTGCCATCCACTTTCATCGCCGCGATCTCGCGGTCGAAACCGGCGACGATCTGTTCATGCCTGGGGTTCTTCAGGCTGACCAGGATGTGCAGGCTGTTCTCGCTCAATGGCTTGGGCAAAAACTCCACGGCATTGCGCACCTTGGTTGATTCCCGGGCCAGGTAGTAACGCGCGACGTATTCGTCTTCCAGCGTCAATTTGACCCGGTTGGCGGCGACCATACGCACAGCCATGGAAAAGCTGTGCACCGGGACTTTCTGCAGCGATACGTCGTCATCGAACTCTGGCGAATAGGCGTAACCGCGCACCACCGCTATCGGGTAGGTGTGCAGTTGTTGCAGGTTGTTGTATTCGATCGGCGTGTCTTTGCGCTTGAGAAAGCGCACCCGGTTGAGCAGGTATTCGCCGGAAAACTGGCCAAGCTTCGTGCGATCGTCGGTGTACCAGGCGTTGACCAACACGTCGTATCGACCCTCGCCAACCCCCAGCAAGGCCCGTGCCCAAGGCACTTGTTCAAATTCACTGGCATAACCGGCCCGGGCCAGCGCTGTGCTGACGATGTCCGTGGCCAACCCACCGTTGACCAGCGTGGCGTCGGTAAAGGGTGGCCAGGCATCGGCTACCAATCGCAGCTTTTCCGCTGCCACGCTTTGAGTCAGCAACAGCAATCCAATCAAAGCAAAGGCTCGATGCAATCGCGGCATGCTAGAAAATCCTTAGCGGGCGGGACGCCCGACGTGTTTTCAGCCAAAACTCCAAGGCCCCCGTACTGCCAAACCCAGGTACTAACATTAGCTCATCGAAGCCACTGCACAGCGCTTCATCTCAGATTACACAAACAAGACAAGGCCGCGCGAAATGAATGATGGCATTTTGGCCTTTGTCACAGATTTCTCTGCCATAAAGACATCTTTCGCCTGGGCGCTTAGTATCGGAGTGACGATGTTCAAGGAGTGTGAAGATGACAATCGATTGGGTCTGCAAACACCACAGCGATCTGGGCAAAGAGCAGTTGTACGCCATTCTGCAGCTACGTGCAGAGGTGTTTGTCGTTGAGCAGAAATGCGTCTATCAGGACGTCGATGGCCAGGATCTGGAAGGTGACACCTGCCATTTAATGGCTTGGGACGGGGATCGGCTGGTGGCGTACCTACGGTTGCTCGACCCGGAGTTACAGGGGGGCGACGTGGTCATCGGGCGAGTGATCATTGCCCCTCAAGCGCGCGGTACAGGGCTTGGGCATGAGTTGATGGCACAGGCGCTGAAACAGGCTGAAAAGCGCTGGCCTGAAGTACCGATCTATCTCTCGGCCCAAGCGCATTTACAAGGGTATTACGGGCGATACGGGTTTGTGGTGGCGGGCGAGGAATTTCTCGAGGATGACATTCCGCATATCGGGATGCGTCGCTCTTAAAGGCCTC
The DNA here is from genome assembly GCF_039888995.1 of Pseudomonas rossensis. Taxonomy (NCBI): domain Bacteria; kingdom Pseudomonadati; phylum Pseudomonadota; class Gammaproteobacteria; order Pseudomonadales; family Pseudomonadaceae; genus Pseudomonas; species Pseudomonas rossensis. Next base: position 85,643 of record NZ_JBBWCB010000001.1, read on the forward strand.
TTCGCGAGCAGGCTCGCTCCCACAGGTATTTCATCGTACTTGTGGGAGCGAGCCTGCTCGCGAAGGCGTCAGCGATATCACCGCAGAACTCAGGGATATTCGAGCACCGCTTTGATCTGCCGAAGATTGCGTTCGATCCACCCCCGGTCTATCGCCCCCCACTCGCGAATCCGATAACGCCCGGCATGATTGCGCGCCCCGTCTTCCTGCTCGAACTCGCAAACAATGTCCAGATCCGCCAATGCCGCGATGGTGTCCTGAGCCGTGCGCCGGGGCATGCCGGTCACTTCGGTCAGCGCCGGGACGCTACTGGCCAACCCGCTATCAATCAGGTACGCCACGTACAACCGACGATAGAAGCTGCTCTTGGTCTTGCTCACGTCCCCTCCTTGTTATTAGAAGATCAAAAGATCGCAGCCTTCGGCAGCTCCTACAGGGTGTACGCCTTCCAATGTAGGAGCTGCCGAAGACTGCGATCGTTTGATCTTGATCTTCTATTGCATATCCCGCCACGTCAGGTACACCCGCACATCGAACTCCACCTGGTGATACCCCGGCAACATGTGTTCGCAAAGCTTGTAGAACGCCTTGTTGTGATCCGACTCTTTGAAGTGCGCCAGTTCATGCACCACGATCATTTTCAGAAACTCGGCAGGTGCATCCTTGAACAATGAAGCAACACGAATTTCTTTCTTGGCCTTGAGCTTGCCGCCCTGCACCCGGGATATCGCGGTGTGCAATCCGAGGGCGCGGTGGGTCAGGTCCAGGCGGTTGTCGAACAACACCTTATCGATGGCCGGGGCGTTACGCAGGTATTCCTGCTTGAGGTCCAGCGTATAGGTGTACAACGCCTTGTCGCTCTGTACCCGGTGTTTTTCCGGGTAACGCTGGCTCAGGTACTCGCCCAGCCGACCGTCGGCGATCAGCTGGCGCACTTGGTCCTGCAGCGCGGCGGGATAGGCCTGGAGGTATTTCAACGCGGTCATTGGGGCGGCAACACGATTCACGAAAAGGTCGCCAGTGTAGCGAATTCAGCCGGTCAGCGTGTTCCAGTCGAACGGCCGCACAAAGTCGCCGACGTCCTCGGCCATCATCGGCCGTGCGACCAGAAACCCTTGCACGTACTCGCAACCATTGGCTTGCAGCCACCGATATTGCGCAACGGTTTCCACCCCCTCGGCAATCACCAGCATCCCGTACTCCTTGCACAGTTCGATCACATTGCGCACCAGCGCCGCATCGCGTGAGGACTCCAGTAGCCGGGCAATCAAATGCCGGTCGAACTTGAGCGTGTCCAACTCCAGATCCCGCAGATGAGACAGCGAACACGGCCCGGAACCAAAGTCATCCAGGGCCACCCGCACACCCAGGTTACGCAGCAGGCGCAGCTGTTTGCGGGTTTCCTCGGGGTTTTGCATCAAGGCCTCTTCAGTGACCTCGATTTCCAGATGGCGCGCCTGCAAACCATGGCGTTCCAGCACCTGACGCAACTCAGTGACCAGATTGGGCATGCCGAACTGCGTACTGCTCAAACTGACGCCCAGCACCAGGTCGTCGGCAAACAAGGTTTCCCAGGCTTTTCGCTGGCTCGCCCCTTGTCGATAGATCCAGCTGCCCAGGCGACTGATCAACCGCGCCTCTTCCAGCAATGGCAAAAACAGTCCCGGCGGAACATCGCCGACGCTCGGGTGCTGCCAGCGGATCAGCGCTTCGAACCCGCGAATCTGCCCGCTGGCAATGGCCACCTGAGGTTGATATACCAAATTGAAATCACGGTTCTCGATGGCCGCGCGCACACTTTCTTCGAGCATCAGTCGCGAGCGCGCCCGGCCGTTCATTTCGTGATCGTAGAAACGATATTGCTGACGGCCGGCGCGCTTGGCTTCGTACATGGCGATGTCTGACGCACGTAACAAGCCGTCGAGATTGGCACCGCAATCCGGGTACGTCGCAATGCCGATGCTGGCGCCCAACGCGATATCCAGACCATCGATCTGCTGACAGATCGACACCCGCTCAATCAGCTTCTCGGCAATCTTTGCCGCTTGCTCGGGGAATTCCAGATCCAGCAATGCGGTGAACTCATCACCGCCCATGCGCGCCAGAATGTCGAATGGCCGCAAACAGGCCTTCAACTGCTCGGACACCCAACGCAGCACCCGGTCGCCGGCATCGTGACCGAGGGAATCGTTGACCCGCTTGAAACCGTCGAGGTCCAGATACAGCAGCACCCAGGCGCTGTCGGAACGATCGCCACGCAGCAGCAGGTTTTCCGCCGTTTGATAAAAGCCGCGACGATTGAGCAGCCCGGTCAATGGGTCAGTGACCGCCTGGAACTCCAGTTGCTGATGCAGATGGCGCACCACCGACATGTCCAGCACCGTCACCACCATCGCCTGTTGTTCGCTGGGCAATGGTGCGCAGGACAGCGCCACGGGCACCTGCTGGCCGGGCGCCGTACGCAGCAATGCATCATGCAGGCGTAGGGTTTCGCCGCGTTTGTAACCGGCGAACAGCTCGGAGTCGGCCCAGATCGGGATGTGCGGATTTTGCAGGAAATCCAGGAACTCTTTGCCTTGCAGGTCTTGCACCGTGGCATTGAGCAGCCGCGACATCGCCGGATTGGCAAAGCGGATCAGACCGTCCTCACCGACCACCAGGATGCCTTCGGCGGCGTTGTCGAGCACCGAGGCATTAAACGCGCGTGCGACCTCCAGATCGTGACTCAGGCGCTGCAACGCGCGGCGATTGCGCTGATGCTCGAGCAGCGCCTGGACTTTGGGCTTGAGAATTTGCGGGTCGAACGGTTTGAACAGGTAATCCACCGCACCACTGGCATAGCCCTTGAGCACGGCGTCCTGGGACTGTTCGTTGGCAGTGAGGAAAATGATTGGCGTGAGGCGGGTTCGTTGGCTGCCGCGCATCAGGCGTGCCACTTCAAAACCATCCATGCCCGGCATCTGCACATCCAGCAGCACCAGGTCGACATCGTGTTCGAGTAACAGACTGAGCGCCTCGAAGCCCGAGGCGGCGGTCATGACCTGCCAGTCCTGGCGCTGCAACAACGCGCGCATGCTGATCAGGTTTTCAGGGTAATCATCAACGATTAAAAGAATTGAGTTGCCTTCAGCTGGCGTGGGTTGCGCGCATTCCATGCTGCTTCTCTTATGCGGGACGTCAGGCCGGTTTCTCGTGAAAACCGGACAAATACTAAGCCTTCACTCTAGACCGGGTTCCGCAAAAGCAGAAGCTATCAGTACGCCATCATTTAACCAAAGCGTCCATTTGCCGACTAACGGTCGCCGCCACAGGCCCCTGAAACCGGGAAAGATGGCCTTTTAACAGGATTTTGACGTCACCCGTTTGTCATTTACGCATTAACAAATTGAACTCCTGCGATTATAAGGATTGCCCCCAAGGCGCGTGCCAGAGCTTCTGGCACGTGCGTGCAGTAAAAAATCCGTGGAAGCTTTTGTCTATGATTGATCTCGCAACCTGGAACCTCAGCGTTCCCGTCGGCAATCCGCCGTACACCGTTGAAACGTCAAAACTGGTGGATGGCTTCAAGGATCAATACTTCCACTCCGACACCGGCACCTTGTTTTTCTGGGCCCCGGTCACCGGTTCCAAAACTGAAAACGCAAAGTATCCTCGCACCGAACTTCGCGAAACCTACAGCAATGGCACCCTGAAAAACTGGCTCTACCCGGACGCCGACAACTCCCTGCGTGCCACCCTGGCGGTGAACCAGGTGCCGAGCACGGGCAAGATCGTCATCGGACAGATCCACGCCTATGAAAGCCAGAAACCCCTGGTGAAGCTGGAGTATCAGTACTCGACCAACACACGGTCAGGCAACATCGTCGCCAAGGTGCGCATGCGCCCGGATGACGATGACGCACGGATAATCACCCTTGCTACCGGGGTGAAACTGGATCGGGAGTTCAACTACCTCATCCACTTGAGCCCAGGCGGCGCGCTGGGCATCAGTGCGGCGGGCTACCAGTGGGACACCGAAATCAGCAAGACCTGGAGCGTCAAGCCGCTGTACTTCAAGGCCGGGGCGTATGTGCAGGACAACACCGGGTACACCAGCGAAGGCGGGAAAGTGACGTTCAGCAAGTTGGATATTGATCACGATAAGTAACCTTCTCACGCTGATCGTTCCCTCGCTCCCGCGTGGGAATGCAGCCCGGGACGCTCCGCGTCCCAACCCTCCCAAGAACAACTCGATCTCTGTAGCAGCTGCCGAGCCTGCGAGGCTGCGTCCGAGGACGAAGTCCTCGCAAGCCCGAGGAACCCGGTCTACCTGAATAAATGCGCTGCCTGATTTACGACTGCTGCGTCCGAACGCGGCCCGAGCCGAACGCAGCCTCGCAGGCTCGACAGCTGCTACAAAATCCTGGCATCCGCAAAACTCGTGGGACTCCCTCGCTACAATGCCCGTGGGCGGTCCTACACCCCGGTTGCAGCCGCCAAAGTCGCCGCTTATAGTTCGCCCCGTCGCTGACAGCAGTCGGCGATAGGGTTTCGCAGCCCTACCGAGTTAGAACCACAACCGTCAAAATACGACACGGGCAGCGTTTGCCCGTACTCGTTTTTTATGGCGGCTGTGCGTGGGAGACCCTCGGGTCTGCCGGGTCTTAACTCCTCGGTCTGCGAACCCGCGCACAGCTGCCACCCAATTTGTTTCGCAGCAAACGGTGGCAAATTCTTTTCTTGAGTTAAGGATTTTCCATGAACAATCAACAACCGCCTCGCCGCTTCACCCCCATGTCCCAATTCGCCACCGACTACCCCGTCCTGCTCATCGACAGCGACGCCCCGCTGCGCGAACTCCACAACTGCGTCAGCGAACGCCTCAACGCCGTCACCAACATCGCCCGGATCATGGTCCAGGATGTGAGCGATGTGTTTCGGGTGATTGAGCAGCGTGGGTTTGAAACGCCCAAGAGTCAGTAGTCAATTTTCAGGCAATAAAAAACCCGCATCGCTGCGGGTTTTTTAATATCGGTAAGAACGCTGAAGGCTTAGTTAACCTTGGCGTTCAACTCACCTTTCAGGTAACGCTGATACATCGCTTCCAACGAGATCGGCTTGATCTTCGAAGCATTACCGGCAGTGCCGAACGCTTCATAACGCGCGATACACACATCACGCATCGCCGTCACGGTCGCGCCGAAGAACTTACGTGGATCGAATTCACTCGGGTTGGTAGCCATCAGGCGACGCATCGCACCGGTGGACGCCAGGCGCAGGTCGGTATCAATGTTGACCTTACGCACGCCGTGCTTGATGCCTTCGACGATTTCTTCAACCGGTACGCCGTAGGTTTCTTTGATGTCGCCGCCGTACTGGTTGATGATCGCCAGCCAGTCTTGCGGAACCGAAGACGAGCCGTGCATCACCAGGTGGGTGTTCGGGATGCGTTTGTGGATCTCTTTGATGCGGTCGATGGCCAGCACGTCGCCGGTAGGCGGCTTGGTGAACTTGTACGCGCCGTGGCTGGTGCCGATGGCGATGGCCAGGGCGTCGACCTGGGTGCGTTTGACGAAGTCAGCGGCTTCTTCCGGGTCGGTCAGCATTTGGCTGTGATCCAGAACGCCTTCGGCGCCGATGCCGTCTTCTTCACCGGCCATGCCGGTTTCCAGCGAACCCAGGCAGCCCAGCTCGCCTTCTACCGATACGCCGCAGGCGTGAGCCAGGGCTACAGTTTGCTGGGTGACGCGGATGTTGTAGTCGTAGTCGGTCGGGGTCTTGCCGTCTTCGCCCAGGGAACCGTCCATCATCACCGAGCTGAAGCCCAGTTGGATGGAGCGCTGGCAGACGTCAGGGCTGGTGCCGTGGTCCTGGTGCATGCACACCGGGATGTGCGGGAATTCTTCGATTGCCGCCAGGATCAGGTGACGCAGGAACGGTGCGCCGGCGTATTTGCGAGCACCGGCCGAAGCCTGGACGATCACCGGGGAGTCAGTCTTGTCAGCGGCTTCCATGATGGCGCGCATCTGCTCAAGGTTGTTGACGTTGAAGGCTGGAACGCCGTAGCCGAACTCGGCTGCGTGGTCCAGCATCTGGCGCATGCTGATAAGTGCCATTGTGTGTGTCTCTCCCGGTTGAGGGTCGTTAATCGTGCCAGCCTGCCGTAGCGGCGGCGGCTATTCAAGTTATTGCAGATCGGGGGTTGCCCCGGCCCGCTCATTCGGTAGTACGCAGAAACCCTGTGGGAGCGAGCTTGCTCGCGATAGCGGTGCAACAGCCACATCATTGTTGGATGTGATGACCTCATCGCGAGCAAGCTCGCTCCCACATTGGATCTCTGTGAATCAAATCAATCGTCTTACTGAGTTTTACAGCCGCGGCCGATCAAATCATTGGTGGCGACCCAGTACACCAGGCCTTCCTCACCTTTTATGTGAAACGCCAGCATGTCATTGCTGTACAGCGAACCTTCGGCGCCCGGCTCATGTTTCAAGCGGTAGACCTGATCGGCACCGCCCAGGCGAACGTCGACTTCCTTGCGGCTTTCGTCGGTGTAGCGCCAGAGCACTTTGGCCTGACTGTCGCAGGTCCAGGTGATCCAGCTATCCGTCGATTCGGCAGGCTTGAACAGGTTCAAATTAGCGCAACCTGCCAGTAGAGCCAGCGCCGCAACGGCGATAAAACCTTTCATCCATGTTCCTCGACTGACGACGCACGCCGCCAGCCCTGAGTAAAGTGTCAGACCCGTCAAGGGCAACCATGTTCCTTGGCCGGGGTCTGTGTCTCATATTTGTCCAGGCCATCAGGCCCGGAACGCTTGTTGATCACCGGGTTGGTTTCGGCCTGCCAGTCGGCCTGGTAGCAGCCTTTGTCCTGTTCAGGCGTCTCGGGTACCTTCGGAGCTTTCGGGTTACTCCCGCATGCTGCCAACGACCCCGCGATAATCAACAGCGCTAACGTTTTGACCATCTGAACACTCCTTTGCCTGGTCAAATGGGCGGCCTCAGGCCTTGGCCCGGCTTTCCAGGACTTCAACGGCCGGCAGCACCTTGCCTTCGACGAACTCGAGGAACGCGCCGCCACCGGTAGAAATGTAGGAGATCTGATCGGCAACGCCATATTTATCGATGGCGGCCAGGGTGTCACCGCCGCCAGCGATGGAGAATGCCGAGCTGTCTGCGATGGCCTGGGCCAGGACTTTGGTGCCGTTACCGAACTGGTCGAATTCGAACACGCCCACCGGGCCGTTCCACAGGATGGTATTGGACGACTTCAGCAGCTCGGCGAAATTCGCCGCGGTCTGTGGGCCGATATCCAGAATCATGTCGTCCGCAGCCACATCAGCGATCAGCTTGACGGTAGCGGTCGCGCTTTCAGCGAATTCCTTGGCAACCACGACGTCGACCGGCAGCGGTACGCTGACCTTGGCGGCGATGGCGCGAGCGGTGTCCAGCAAATCCGGCTCGTACAGGGACTTGCCGACCGGGTGACCGGCAGCGGCCAGGAAGGTGTTGGCAATGCCACCGCCGACGATCAGCTGGTTGCAGATTCGGCTCAGGCTGTTGAGTACGTCGAGTTTGGTCGAGACCTTGGAGCCGGCAACGATGGCAGCCATTGGCTGAGCCGGGGCGCCGAGGGCTTTGCCCAGTGCGTCCAGTTCGGCGGCCAGCAATGGGCCAGCGGCCGCGACTTTGGCGAACTTGGCCACGCCATGGGTCGAACCCTCGGCGCGGTGAGCGGTGCCGAAGGCGTCCATCACGAACACGTCGCACAGTGCGGCGTATTGCTGGGCCAGTTCGTCAGCGTTCTTTTTCTCGCCTTTGTTGAAGCGCACGTTTTCGAACAGCACGATGTCGCCGGCCTTCACGTCAACGCCGGCCAGGTAATCAGCCACCAGCGGCACTTCGCGCCCCAGAGCCTTGCTCAGGTAGTCAGCGACTGGCTTGAGGCTGTTCTCGGCCGAGAACTCGCCTTCGGTCGGACGGCCAAGGTGCGAACAGACCATCACGGCCGCGCCTTTTTCCAGGGCCAGCTTGATGGTCGGCAGCGAGGCCAGGATTCGCGCATCGCTGGTGACAACACCGTCCTTGACTGGGACGTTGAGGTCTTCGCGGATCAGTACGCGCTTACCTTGCAGATCGAGGTCGGTCATCTTCAACACGGTCATGGGTCGCATTTCCTACTGTTTTGGAGAGCAGTGTTTTGGAGAGCCAGCTGATTGCAGATAGTGTTCCGCAACATCCAGCATTCGGTTGGCAAAACCCCATTCGTTGTCGAACCAGGCCAGGATGTTCACCAGCCGTGGGCCGGAAACTCGGGTCTGACTGGCATCGACGATGGCCGAATGTGGGTCATGATTAAAATCACAACTGGCGTGAGGCAACTCGGTGTAGGCCAGAAGGCCTTTGAGCGGGCCGCTGGTGGCGGCCTCGCGCAAAATCCGGTTGACCTCGGTGGCGTCGGTGTCGCTCACGGTCTGCATCGTAATGTCGAGGCAAGACACGTTAACCGTCGGCACCCGCACGGCTTTGGCCTGAATTCTCCCGGCAAGTTCCGGTAACAGGCGTTCGATGCCACGCGCCAGACCAGTGGACACCGGAATCACCGACTGAAACGCCGAACGGGTGCGGCGCAAGTCTTCGTGATGATACGCGTCGATCACCGGCTGATCGTTCATCGCCGAGTGAATGGTGGTGATCGACACGTACTCCAGACCAATGGCCTGATCCAGCAGGCGCAACAGCGGCACGCCGCAGTTGGTGGTGCAGGACGCGTTGGACACCAGCAGCTCGTCGCCGGTCAGGCAATCCTGGTTCACGCCGTAGACGATGGTGGCGTCGACATCCGCCTCGCTGGCCATCGGCTGGGAAAACAGCACGCGTGGTGCGCCGGCGTCCAAAAAGCGTTGGCCGTCGACCCGAGTGTGGTACGCGCCGGAGCACTCCAGCACCAGATCGACGCCCAACGACGCCCAATCGATGCCTTCGGGGGTGGCACTACGCAGGACCTTCACGCAGTCGCCATTAATATGCAGACAATCGCCGTCGACCTTCACTTCACCGGGAAAGCGCCCGTGAGTGGAGTCGAAGCGTGTCAGGTATTCGATGCTGGCCATGTCCGCCAGATCGTTGATCGCAACAATTTCAAACCCGGTCTTATCGCCTCGCTCAAACAACGCACGCAAGACGCAACGACCAATCCGGCCGTAGCCGTTGAGTGCAACTTTGTAAGGACGCGGTTGAGGCATGGGGTTCTCGATTACCGTGGTGAATCCGTCAGTGTTGCGTTGCCTGGACCAACGCTATCGCGAGCAAGCTCGCTCCCACAGGAGAACGCATTCCAATGTGGGAGCGAGCTTGCTCGCGATGGCGTCAGCTCAGACGCCGCATCTTCTGGATCAGTCTTCCAGCAGCTCTTCAGCCTGACCCAGGATGTTTTCCAGGGTGAAGCCGAACTCTTCGAACAAGGCAGGCGCAGGCGCCGACTCGCCGTAGGTGGTCATGCCAATCACGCGGCCTTCCAGGCCCACGTACTTGTACCAGCAGTCCGCGTGAGCGGCTTCGATGGCGATACGGGCGCTGACCTGCAACGGCAGAACGGCTTGCTTGTAACCGGCGTCCTGAGCATCGAACACGCTGGTGCAAGGCATCGAAACAACACGCACTTTACGACCCTGTTCGGTCAGCTTGTCGTAGGCCTGAACCGCCAGGCCGACTTCGGAACCGGTGGAGATCAGGATCAACTCAGGCTCGCCGTCGCAGTCCTTCAACACGTAACCGCCACGGGCGATGTCGGCGATCTGGAACGCATTACGGGTTTGGTGCTGCAGGTTCTGACGCGAGAAAATCAGCGCCGAAGGGCCGTCCTTGCGTTCCAGAGCCAGTTTCCAGCACACCGCCGATTCAACGGCATCGGCTGGGCGCCAGGTGTCGAGGTTCGGCGTGCTGCGCAAGCTGGTCAGTTGCTCGATCGGCTGGTGAGTCGGACCGTCTTCGCCCAGACCGATGGAGTCGTGGGTGTAGACGAACACGACACGCTGCTTCATCAGCGAGGCCATGCGCACGGCGTTGCGGGCATATTCCATGAACATCAGGAAGGTCGCACCGTAAGGCACCAGACCGCCATGCAAGGCCACGCCGTTCATGATCGCGCTCATGCCGAACTCGCGAACGCCGTAGTACATGTAGTTGCCGCTGGCGTCTTCAGCCGAAACACCTTTGCAACCTTTCCACAGGGTCAGGTTGGAACCGGCCAGGTCAGCGGAGCCGCCCAGCAGTTCAGGCAACAGCGGGCCGTAGGCATTCAGGGCATTCTGGCTGGCTTTACGGCTGGCGATGGTTTCGCCTTTGGCAGCGACTTCAGCAATATAAGCAGAGGCTTTTTCAGCGAAGTCTTCCGGCAGTTCGCCGCTCAGACGACGAATCAGCTCGTTGGCCAACTCAGGGAAAGCAGCAGAATAGGCAGCGAAACGCTGATCCCATTCAGCTTCGGCCGCGCGACCGGTTTCCTTGGCGTCCCACTCGGCGTAGATGTCGGCCGGGATTTCGAACGGACCGTGATTCCATTTCAGCGCAGCACGGGTCAGAGCGATTTCCGCGTCACCCAATGGGGCGCCGTGGCAGTCTTCCTTGCCTTGCTTGTTCGGTGAACCGAAACCGATGGTGGTCTTGCAGCAGATCAGGGTTGGCTGATCGCTTTTACGCGCAGTTTCGATCGCGATCTTGATCTCTTCAGGATCGTGACCGTCGACGTTGCGGATCACCTGCCAGTTGTAGGCTTCGAAACGCTTCGGCGTGTCGTCGGTGAACCAGCCTTCGACTTCGCCGTCGATGGAGATGCCGTTGTCATCGTAGAAGGCGATCAGTTTACCCAGGCCCAACGTACCGGCCAGGGAGCCGACTTCGTGGGAAATGCCTTCCATCATGCAGCCATCACCCAGGAACACGTAGGTGTGGTGATCGACAACGTTGTGGCCCGGACGGTTGAACTGCGCCGCCAGGACTTTCTCTGCCAGGGCAAAACCCACCGCGTTGGCCAGGCCCTGGCCCAGTGGACCGGTGGTGGTTTCAACGCCTGGGGTGTAGCCCAATTCCGGGTGACCCGGGGTGCGGCTGTGCAGTTGGCGGAAGTTCTTCAGGTCTTCGATCGACAGATCGTAGCCGGTCAGGTGCAGCAGCGAGTAGATCAACATCGAGCCGTGACCGTTGGACAGCACGAAGCGGTCACGGTCGGCGAACGATGGATTGCTCGGGTTGTGCTTCAGGTAGTCACGCCAAAGTACTTCGGCGATATCCGCCATACCCATAGGGGCACCGGGATGGCCGCTGTTGGCTTTTTGCACGGCATCCATGCTGAGGGCACGAATGGCGTTGGCACGCTCACGACGGCTGGGCATCGCTGTTCTCCTGCGGATATTGAATCGAGAGTGAATAAAACGAAACGGAAAAAAGGCGAGCATTTTCCCTCACCCACCCGCCTCGGGGCAATGACAGATAGTCATCTGAAGGCGTTTTTCCGGTGGATAAAGTCGCATTTGCCTGATGAAACCTTTCCGCTGACGATTTGTAGAGTGACCCTTTCCCCGAGAAGTGCCATCTATCGAGCAATATCAAAACTTTTTGATATTGCTCTTGCGGTGTTTTCTGACCGTCACTAGACTGCTGGCCTTATGAATTTACGTGTGCCTTCCATTCGACATGACGATTGCGATGAGCTGGCGGCCCTGTGCAAGGCCGGCGGCGATCCTCTGCGGCTGAATGTATTGCGCGCGCTGGCCAACGATTCGTTTGGCGTACTGGAGCTGGCGCAGATCTTTGGCATCGGCCAGTCCGGCATGAGTCATCACCTCAAGGTATTGGCCCAGGCAGGTTTGGTGGCGACGCGCCGTGAAGGCAACGCGATTTTCTACCGTCGCGCCCTGCCTCACACCGACCTGTTGGGTGGCAAGCTGCATGCCGCGCTACTGGAAGAAGTGGACAACCTGACCCTGCCTGCCGATGTGCAGTCGCGGATCGGTCAGGTCCATGGGCAACGAGCGGCGGCCAGCCAGGACTTTTTCTCACGGGTCGCGGAGAAGTTTCGCGCCCAGCAAGACTTGATCGCCGGTCTGCCGCAATACCGCGAAAGCGTGGTGGCATTGCTCGACAAACTAAGTTTCAGCGAAGGCGCCACGGCCATCGAAGTCGGCCCCGGAGATGGCGCATTTCTGCCGGAACTGGCGCGCCGCTTCACACAGGTCACGGCGCTGGACAACAGCCCGGCGATGCTCGAACTGGCGCGCCAGGTTTGCGAACGTGAAACACTGGCTAACGTCAGCCTTCAATTGGCCGATGCATTGAACGGTGTCCGCCTCAAGGCTGACTGCGTTGTACTGAACATGGTGTTGCACCATTTCGCCGCGCCGGCCGAAGCACTCAAGCACATGGCCAACTTGCTGCAACCGGGCGGTAGCCTGCTCGTGACAGAGTTATGTAGCCACAACCAGAGTTGGGCCAGGGAGGCCTGCGGTGATCTATGGTTGGGGTTTGAACAGGACGATTTGGCCCGTTGGGCCACCGCTGCGGGACTCGCTCCCGGGGAAAGCCTCTATGTAGGCTTACGTAATGGTTTCCAGATCCAGGTCCGCCATTTTCAGCGACCGGCTGGCGACACTCACCATCGGTAAATTCAGGAAAAAATCGAGATGAGCGAATACTCCCTCTTCACCTCCGAGTCCGTGTCCGAAGGGCATCCGGACAAAATCGCCGACCAGATTTCCGATGCTGTGCTGGACGCCATCATTGCTGAAGACAAGTTCGCCCGTGTAGCGGTCGAGACCCTGGTAAAAACCGGCGTTGCAATCATCGCAGGTGAAGTCACCACGTCGGCCTGGGTCGACCTGGAAGAGATCGTGCGTAACGTGATTCTGGACATCGGCTACAACAGCTCCGATGTCGGCTTCGACGGCGCCACTTGCGGCGTGATGAACATCATTGGCAAGCAGTCCCCTGACATCAACCAGGGTGTCGACCGTGCCAAGCCTGAAGATCAGGGCGCCGGCGACCAGGGCCTGATGTTCGGCTACGCCAGCAACGAAACCGACGTGCTGATGCCAGCACCGATCACCTTCTCGCACCAGCTGGTTCAGCGTCAGGCCGAAGCCCGTAAATCCGGCCTGCTGCCTTGGCTGCGCCCGGATGCCAAGTCGCAAGTGACTTGCCGTTACGAAGGCGGCAAGGTTGTCGGTATCGACGCTGTTGTACTGTCGACCCAGCACAACCCTGACGTGTCCTACAAAGACCTGCGCGAAGGCGTGATGGAGCTGATCGTCAAGCATGTACTGCCTGCCGAGCTGCTGTCCAAAGACACCCAGTTCCACATCAACCCGACTGGCCAGTTCATCATCGGTGGGCCGGTAGGCGACTGCGGCCTGACCGGTCGCAAGATCATCGTTGACAGCTACGGCGGCATGGCCCGTCACGGCGGCGGCGCGTTCTCCGGTAAAGATCCATCGAAGGTTGACCGTTCGGCCGCCTACGCAGGTCGTTACGTGGCTAAAAACATCGTGGCGGCCGGCCTGGCTGAGCGTTGCGAGATTCAGGTTTCCTACGCCATCGGTGTTGCTCAGCCGACGTCGATCTCGTTGAACACCTTCGGCACCGGCAAAATCAGCGACGACAAAATCGTCAAACTGGTTCGCGAAGTGTTCGACCTGCGTCCATACGCAATCACCACCATGCTCGACCTGCTGCACCCGATGTACCAGGAAACCGCCGCGTACGGCCACTTCGGTCGCACCCCGGCAACCAAGACTGTGGGCGATGACACTTTCACCACCTTCACCTGGGAAAAGACCGACCGCGCCGATTCCTTGCGCGCTGCTGCCGGCCTGTAAGACTTTCCCGGCGGTACCAAAAGCCCTGCACGGTTCGCCGTGCGGGGCTTTTTATTGCGAAAAATCGAAAGATCGCAGCCTCGTTTCACTCGACAGCTCCTACCGGGATTTGTGTAGGAGCTGTCGAGTAAAACGAGGCTGCGATCTCTTGATCTTCCTGTCTCTCGAAACACACCGAAAAACATCCTCGCTAACGACGCCCGAAAGCTGACTAACCTTGAAAGCATTCTCCCTGAGCAAGGACGCTCACGATGCTTCTGCGCGTGTTTTTCAGTTTTCTACTGATGATTTTCTGCCTGACCACCCACGCTACCGAGTGCCCCGACTGGCCACCCGCACGCGCCCTGGACGAAATCACGTCACTGCAGAAACAAATCGACCTCTGGGACGACAGCTATCACCGGGGCGGCCGTTCATTGGTCGCCGATGAACTCTACGATCAGTCCCGTGCACGACTGACCGAATGGCGCACTTGTTTCGACCTGGACCAATCCGCGGAACCGCTACGTACCGCAGGCGGCACGATGCCTCATCCCATCGCCCACACGGGCCTGGAAAAACTCCGCGATGGTCGCGCCGTCGAAGCCTGGCTAAAAGGACGGAGCGATGTCTGGATTCAGCCCAAGATCGACGGTGTGGCGGTGACGCTGATCTACCGCAAAGGCTTGCTGACTCAGGCAATCAGCCGCGGTGACGGCGTAAATGGCCAGGATTGGACGGCTTCGGCGCGCCAGATCGCCGCCATCCCCCAACAATTGCCGCAGCCACTGGACCTGCTGCTGCAAGGTGAACTCTATTGGCGCCTGACCGACCACGTACAGGCCCGTGCCGGCAGCCTCAATGCACGCGCCACAGTGGCCGGCTTGATGGCCCGCAAAAAGTTAAGCACTGAGCAAGCCGCCGGGATCGGCCTGTTTGTCTGGGACTGGCCCCAAGGCCCGGCCAGTTTGCCCGCCCGCATCGCAGTCCTGGATGAGTTGGGCTTCCCGAGCACCGCACCTTACAGTCACCCGATCAAGGTATTTGCCGACGCTGAACGTTGGCGCGATCACTGGTATAGCTCGCCCCTGCCCTTCGCCAGCGACGGCATCGTCTTGCGCCAGGATCAGCGCCCACCCGCCGAGCGCTGGCAGGCTAAACCGCCTTATTGGAGCGTCGCCTGGAAATACCCTTTTGGCCAAACCCTGGCCGAGGTGCGCAAGGTCCACTTCAAGATTGGACGGACCGGACGAATCACCCCGGTACTGGAACTGACGCCGGTAACGCTCGATGACCGGCAGATCAAGCGAGTCAGTGTGAGTTCACTGCAACGCTGGGAAACACTGGATATCCGGCCCGGAGACCAGGTCTCCATCAGCCTGGCAGGCCTGACCATTCCCAGGCTTGACGGCGTCGTGCTGCGCAGCACCCAACGCACTGAATTGAGCGCACCGCTGGCGGACGACTTTCATCATTTGAGTTGCTGGCAGCCGACACCGGGGTGCGAAAGCCAATTCCTCGCCCGACTGACCTGGCTCAGCGGCAAGCAGGGACTGGCGTTGCCGCATGTCGGTCCTGGCACTTGGGAGAAACTTTTCGAAACAGGCCGTCTGAATGGCCTGCTGGATTGGTTGACCCTCGATGCTCAAGAGCTTGCTAACATTAACGGCTTCGGCGAACGCAGCAGCGCTCGTCTTTTGAACAGTTTCAACAGTGCCCGACAACGCCCTTTCGCTCGCTGGCTCAAAGCCCTGGGTTTACCGCCGACCGGCCAGGCGCGGCTTGCCGATACATGGCAGGAACTGGCACAACGAAATATCGAACAATGGCAGGCAGAAGCCGGCATCGGCCCGGGACGCGCAGCGCAATTGAGCGCATTTTTCCGTGACCCGCAGGTCCTGGCCTTGAGTGAAACATTACGTCTTGCGGGGATTGACGGTTTTTAGCGGCCGGCGATGCCCGCCAACCCGGGAACCCAATGGTGCCGCGGGGCTCAAACACCCCATCGCCACATCGACCCGATCGCTTTTTCACATGGAGCTTTTATGAAACTTCTTTCACCGCTCGCCCTGTTGACCCTTTGCAGCGTGCTGGCCGCTCCGCTGATGGCCGCCGAAGAAGCTCCGGGCCTGACCGGCTGCGCCGCAAAGAAGCAGGGCCTCATCAACCAGATTGAACTGGCCAAGTCTCACGGTAACGCCGACCAGCAGGCAGGCCTCGAAACGGCCCTGAGCGAAGTCACTGCTCATTGCACTGACGCTTCCCTGAAGAAAGAACGGGAGAACAAGGTGCTCGACGCCAAGCACGAAGTCAGCACGCGTCAGGCTGACCTCGACAAGGCCATGAAGAAAGGCGACGCCGAGAAGATCAACAAGCGCAAAGACAAACTCGCCGAGTCCCGCAAGGAATTGCAGGACGCACTCGATGAACTGGATAAGTAAGGATCAATGATCCCGAAACTCTTTATGGCAGGCACTGCAGGCATCTTCGACCTTCTGCACGGCCGGCCCCAGGTTACTGGCCTTGTAGGGCTGAACCTTGCTGGCAATCACCAATTCACCGGTGGCGACTTCAAGGTTGCGGGCCATGTCCTGGAAGTGTTCCTGTTTCTGCCAGACATCGCTCTTGGCGCTGGTGTGATCTTCTTCGCGCACCTGCGGAAAATGTTTCCAGGGTTCACGGGACAACGCATCGAGTTTCACGGCACCGTCAGCGAATTTCGGGCCGTCGAACGGAATGCGACCACGCAACATGCCGCCCAGGTCTTCGCCGGTCTTGAGCATTTGCTTGAAGATCGCCTTGCGCTGGCCCAGCGGCGAGTTGGGGTCGACACCACCGCAGGCAGACAACGTCAGGCAGGCCAGCAATACAACAGAAAGTCTTTTAAGAGTCATGGTGGCTTCAGGTCACGGGAAACGGCGGCCAGTATCCTCGCGTCATCGGCAAAGACCAATAGCCCTATTATCAATACGGGTTGTTTGAGCGCATGGAGCACTCAGGCAACCGACAAAGGAATTACTCCATGAACAGCCGTTTCAAGGCCTGGCGTCACAACCTCGCCTGGACCCTTCCGATGGTGGCCGTGCTTGCGGGCTGCACCGGTGGCGACAACAACACACCGAAAACCCACGCCCTGGCGACCTACTCCAGCGCCACGTGGGAAGCACTTCCGACGGTGTCCGACAACGACCTGGTCGCCGGCTTCGGTTCGTGGCGTAGCGCCTGCACCCGACTCAAAGCCGACCCGGTGTGGGGCTCGACGTGTGCGGCTGCCGCCAACGTGCCGCAAATCGCCAGCGACATACGTGGCTTCCTCAAGCAGAACCTCGACGTCTACGGCCTGCGCGCCGCCAATGACAATCCCAACGGCTTGATCACCGGCTATTACGAGCCGGTCTACCCCGGCAGCCTGACCCAGACCGAAGTGGCAAACATCCCGGTGTACGGTGTGCCCGAGGACATGATCATCGTCTCTCTGGACAGCATCTACCCGGAACTCAAAGGCAAACGCCTGCGAGGCCGACTCGAAGGTCGCGTGCTCAAGCCTTACGACGATGCGGCCACGATTGAAACCAAAGGGGTCAAGGCACCGGTTGTTGCCTGGCTTACCGATCCGATGAACCTGCAATTCCTGCAAATCCAGGGTTCGGGTCGTATCCAGCTCGATGATGGTCGACAGTTGCGCATTGCGTATGCCGACCAGAACGGTCACCCGTATCGACCGATCGGCCGCTGGCTGGTGGACCAGGGCGAGCTGAAAAAAGAAGAAGTGACCATGGGCGCCATCAGCAATTGGGCCAAGGCCAATCCGACGCGCATTCCGGAACTGCTGGGCAGCAACCCCAGCTACGTATTCTTCACCCGCAATCCGGACAGCAACGAAGGGCCTCGCGGCTCGTTGAACGTACCGCTAACCGCCGGCTACAGCGCGGCGGTGGATCGCAAAGTGATTCCGCTGGGCAGTCTGTTATGGTTATCGACCACTAAACCGGACGGCACCGCACTGGTACGCCCGGTTGCCGCTCAGGACACCGGCGGCGCAATTGCCGGCGAAGTCCGTGCGGACCTATTCTGGGGCACAGGTGAGGCGGCCGGGCAATTGGCTGGCGACATGAAACAGCAGGGGCAGATCTGGATGCTCTGGCCTAAAGGCGCAGCCCTGCCTCAAGTGCCTCAGGTGACCGACAAGCTTTAAAGTCAAAAGACCGCAGGCTCGCCGCAAAATCGCGGAAGAGCGTAGGAGCTGGCGAAGCCTGCGATCTTTTGAGCTTGCTCTTAAACAGAAACCACAAAGAAACTGACGATCAACCCCATCCCCACCAACCACACCAGCGACCGCAAAATCGCCCAGTCCGCCAAGTAGCAAATGATGTACAGCAGCCGACTGGTGATAAACAACACCGCCAGCACATTGATCGTCACCAGTTCGGCATTGCCGGCCAGGTGCGCAACGATCACCGCCGCCGCGAACGCGGGAATCACTTCAAGACTGTTCAGATGCGCCGCATACGCGCGTCGGCCAAAACCATTCAGTGACTCGAGAAAGTCACGGGGGTCATGATTGTCTTTCGGCCTGAACCCGCCACTGACCCTGGCGATGCCCGTGCAGATATAGGGCAGGAAAATCGCGATCAAAATGCACCACAGAGCAACCGTCATAACGCATTCCCTTCTTCAAGTTTCAAGAGTCGAGCTCCAGTCAAAACTTCATCACCAGCATGCCGATCAGCACCAGCCCACAGGCTAAGAGCCGTGGCCTGCCGAAAGGTTCTTTCAGGTAACGCATGCCGAACAGCACCACCAGGATCACACTGATCTCGCGCAATGCCGCCGCTTCGGCAATCGAGCCCAGCTGCATGGCCCACAGCACCAGAGCGTAGCTGAACAACACGCAAAACCCGACCGCCAACCCCAGTCGCCACTGCTCACGCCAGAACAACATGAAGGCCGGTCGCTTACGCACCAGCGCCAGTAAGGGGAACGGCCAGGCACTGAGCAACGTGACCCACACCAGATAATCCAGCGGATGCGACCAGCGCCGCAACGCCTGGCCATCGATGAAGGTGTAACAGCCGATGCACAGGCCGATCAACGCCACCACCGGCAGCATCGACCACGGCAATCGCGCACCGCCGCCGCCCTGCCAGAGCAGGCACAGCATGCCGAACGGGATCAGCAGAATCCCGAAGATCTGCTGGTTCGTCAGCACTTCTCCGGCAAAAATCAGCGTCAGTGCCAGCACCACCAGCGGCGACAGGCCACGCATCAGCGGATAGACCAGCCCGAGATCACCGACCCTATAGGCCTGGATCAGCAAATAGCGATAGAGCAATTCAAACGCCGCCGATGCCAGAATCCACGGCCAGATGTCCATGGGCGGCAAGTTCACGAACGGCAGCATCAGCGCGACAAACAGCATTGCAACGCTGTCCATGCAGGCCACCACCAGCAGCCGTTCCGCACTGAATTTGATCAGGGTATTCCACGCCGCGTGCAACAGCGCCGCTACTAACACCAGTGCTGTTGCAAGCACGGCACACTCCTTATTTTGTCCCGCCCTCTGTAGGAGCTGTCGAGTGAAACGAGGCTGCGATCTTTTGATCCTGGAAAATCAAGATCAAAAGATCGCAGCCTCGTTTCACTCGACAGCTCCTACGGAGTTCAGTTGGATAATTGATTCGCCATATGTCAGCAGCTGTTTATACTGCAAGCGACCACGCCGCACTCAGTTGCGCACAGACTAATTCCAATAAATTTTTGCCACCGCCCGCTCTCCCCAAGAACGGGCGTCGGCATGCGTATGCCTGATCAGAGCGTCAAGACTACCGACAGAGACCTTGCGCATGCCACTCGCCTTGCTTGCCCTCGCTGTTGCCGCGTTCGGCATCGGCACCACTGAATTCGTCATCATGGGCTTACTGCCCGATGTCGCCCGCGACCTCGCCGTGAGCATTCCCCACGCGGGCCTGCTGATCACCGGCTACGCACTGGGCGTGGTGTTCGGTGCGCCGATCCTCGCGGTCGGCACCGCCAACATGCCGCGCAAAGCCACGCTGCTGGGCATGACGTTGATGTTCATCCTCGGCAACATTCTTTGCGCATTGGCGCCGAACTACGCCACGTTGATGGCCGCACGAGTGGTCACCGCGCTCTGCCACGGTGCGTTCTTCGGCATCGGTTCGGTGGTTGCCGCCGGCTTGGTGGCACCGAACAAACGCGCCCAAGCGATTGCGATGATGTTCACCGGCCTGACCCTGGCCAACGTGCTGGGCGTGCCGTTGGGCACTGCGCTCGGGCAATACGCCGGCTGGCGCTCGACATTCTGGGCGGTGTCGGTGATCGGTGTGATCGCGGCTATCGCGCAGTGGGTCTGGCTGCCGAAGGACATCGCCATGGACAAGGCCAACCTCGCCAGCGAGTTCAAAGTGCTGGGCAAGGTCAACGTGTTGTTGGCGCTGGGCATGAGTGTGCTGGCGTCGACCAGCCTGTTCAGCGTCTTCACTTACATTGCCCCCATCCTGCAAGACATCACCGGTGTCAGCCCGCATGGAGTCACCATCATGCTGCTGCTATTCGGGGTCGGTTTGACCGCGGGCAGCATGCTCGGTGGTCGACTGGCGGACAGTCGTTTGCTGCCTTCACTGGTCGGCATGGCGCTGGCCGTAGCAGTTGTATTGGCTGCCTTTAGCCAGACCAGTCACTCGGTGATCCCGGCAGCGATCACGCTGGTGTTGTGGGGGATCTTCGCCTTTGCCCTGTGCCCGATTTTGCAACTGCTGATCATTGATCAGGCCCATGAAGCACCGAATCTGGGTTCAACGTTGAACCAGAGCGCGTTCAACCTCGGCAACGCAGCCGGTGCGTGGATAGGTGGGCTGGTTGTCGCCAGTGGTGCGGATCTGGCGGACTTGCCGTGGACCGGCGCGCTGGTCAGTGGGTTGACGGTGGCGACGGCGGTTTTCTACATCTATCTGCAACGCCGTGGGGCGGGGGTGGTCAATGTGTCCGGTACAAACACCCCAGGGGGATAGAGGGCTGGGTAGCTCTTGATCTAACAAAGATTTCAAACTTATTACTTTTTGCTCTTCTGCGGGTCGGGCTCCGGGCCTTGATCCGCAGTCTTCTTTGGCGGCCCGCTCTCGCTGCGAATCTGCGCATGGCTGATCAGCGCGAAGATGAAGCTGCCGCCGATGATGTTCCCCGCCAGCGTCGGCCCGGCGAACACCTGCCAGAAATCCTTCCACGGCAACTCGCCGGCAAACACCAGATACGAGACCTCGGCCGAACCGACCACGATGTGGGTGAAATCCCCCAGCGCCATGAGGTAGGTGATGAGGATGATGATCCACATCTTCGCGCTCTCCATGGACGGAATCATCCAGACCATGGTGGCGATCATCCAGCCCGACACAATGCCTTTGGCGAACATCTGGCTGGCGTCGTTCTCCATGATCTTGCGTCCGATATCGAGGAAAGCCAGGTCGGTCTTGCTGTCGAAAATCGGCAGATTCAGCATCACATACGCCACCAGCAACGTGCCGCAGAGGTTGCCCACCAGCACCACCGACCACAGGCGTAGCAATCGACCGAAATTGTTCAGTGTGGGTTTGGTCATGATCGGCAGCACAGCCGTCAGGGTGTTCTCGGTGAACAATTGCTGACGGGCGAGAATCACCGCGAGAAAGCCTGCGCAGTAACCGAAACTGGCGATCACCTTGAAGCCTTCGCCGTCCGGCAGACGGGAATTGAGCAGCCCCATGGCCATCAGCGACAGGCCCATGGTCAGGCCGGCGGCCAGCGCCGACCACCACAAGGCGGCGACACTGCGTTCGAGTTCCTGATCGCCCTGGGTGCGGATGATTTCGTGCAGCACCGCCGCCCGCGGCGGCTGGCTCTTGTCGACGTCGTGCTGTTCTTCAGGGGAGAGGTTCGGGGTCTTGCCGTCTTTTTGCGTGTCCATAAAGCTCCGGAACCAGTGGCGTGTCATGTAGGTACGACACGCAGGGTCAGGGTCCGTTCTGTAGGAGCTGCCGAAGGCTGCGATCTTTTGATCTTGATTTTCAGCGGTCAGTGACGACGCCAGGGTCAAGATCAAAAGATCGCAGCCTTCGGCAGCTCCTACGGGCTCGCATTACTCGCTGATGCCATCTTCCTTGAACTGGTCTTTGACGTACTTGATCTCGGTTTGGCCGTGCGGTGCAGGCAAGCCGTCTTCACCCAGATTAACGAAGACAATCTTCTCCACCGTCAGGATGCTTTTGCGGGTGATTTTGTTACGCACTTCGCACTTCAGGGTGATGGAGGTGCGACCGAATTCGGTGGCGGTGATGCCCAGTTCGATGATGTCGCCCTGGCGCGAGGCACTGACGAAGTTGATCTCGGAAATGTACTTGGTGACCACACGCTGATTGCCCAGCTGGACGATGGCGTAGATCGCCGCTTCTTCGTCGAGCCAGCGCAACAGGCTGCCGCCGAACAACGTGCCGTTGGGGTTGAGGTCTTCGGGTTTTACCCATTTGCGGGTGTGGAAATTCATATTCACTCCTGACCGTCTTGCCGATTGATGCCGGCCATCATGGCAGAGCCCGACCTAGAGCTCTATCAAGCATCGGCTATGGCCTCGATTACCGTTCAGACATTGACCAACAGAAACGCTTTGGAAGTATCGCTCACACGGCTATAATCGCCACCGTTTCAAAACGGTCATCTTCGGTTGATACCGTTTTCCCGCCACCTGTCCGAGGGGCGCTGCAGCAGGTTCGACCTGTCAGGCTCGGATGGGGCGTTGCTTGACCGTTATCGGTCAGACACTAAACGCACAACGGCGCCCATTCGCATACATACGAATGGAGGCTCATCATGAGCGCTGTTATCACGCCTGCAGATTTTAACGATTACAAAGTTGCCGACATGTCCCTGGCTGCCTGGGGTCGTCGCGAAACCATCATCGCCGAATCCGAAATGCCAGCCCTGATGGGTCTGCGCCGCAAGTACGCCGGTGAGCAGCCGCTCAAAGGCGCGAAGATCCTCGGTTGCATCCACATGACCATTCAGACTGCCGTGCTGATCGAAACCCTGGTTGCCCTGGGTGCCGAAGTGCGTTGGTCGTCCTGCAACATTTTCTCGACTCAGGACCAGGCCGCTGCTGCTATCGCCGCTGCCGGCATCGCGGTTTACGCCTGGAAAGGCGAAACCGAAGAAGAGTACGAGTGGTGCCTTGAGCAAACCATCCTGAAAGATGGCGCGCCTTGGGATGCCAACATGATCCTCGACGACGGCGGCGACCTGACCGAGTTGCTGCACAAGAAATACCCGGCGATCCTGGACCGCGTCCACGGCGTCACCGAAGAAACCACCACTGGCGTTCACCGCCTGTTGGACATGCTGGCCAAGGGCGAGCTGAAAATCCCGGCCATCAACGTCAATGACTCGGTCACCAAGAGCAAGAACGACAACAAGTACGGCTGCCGTCACAGCCTGAACGATGCGATCAAGCGTGGTACCGACCACCTGCTGTCCGGCAAGCAAGCGCTGGTCATCGGTTACGGTGACGTGGGCAAGGGTTCGGCCCAGTCCCTTCGTCAGGAAGGCATGATCGTCAAGGTTTCCGAAGTTGACCCGATCTGCGCCATGCAAGCCTGCATGGACGGTTACGAGCTGGTTTCGCCGTTCATCGACGGTATCAACAACGGCACTGAAGCAAGCATCGACAAAGCGCTGCTGGGCAAGATCGACCTGATCGTGACCACCACCGGTAACGTCAACGTTTGCGACGCAAACATGCTCAAAGCCCTGAAGAAGCGTGCCGTTGTCTGCAACATCGGCCACTTCGACAACGAAATCGACACCGCTTTCATGCGCAAGAACTGGGCATGGGAAGAAGTGAAGCCACAGGTTCACAAGATCCACCGTACCGGCCCTGGCGCATTCGACGCCCAGAACGACGACTACCTGATCCTGCTGGCCGAAGGCCGTCTGGTTAACCTGGGTAACGCCACCGGTCACCCAAGCCGCATCATGGACGGTTCGTTCGCCAACCAGGTTCTGGCTCAGATCTTCCTGTTCGGCCAGAAGTACGCCGACCTGTCACCAGCCCAGAAAGCCGAGCGCCTGACCGTTGAAGTACTGCCGAAGAAACTCGACGAAGAAGTGGCCCTGGAAATGGTCCGCGGTTTCGGCGGCGTCGTGACTCAACTGACCAAGACCCAGGCCGACTACATCGGCGTGACCGTTGAAGGTCCGTTCAAGCCGCACGCTTACCGCTACTGATTGGACCCGGCGGGCTTTGCGCCCGCCGATCCTGACCAGGCGGACCGGCCATCACCGGCCCGCCTTTTGCGATTGCAAAGGGTATTCCCATGTCCGAAGACCGTCGCTACAGCTTTGAGTTCTTCCCTACGAAGACCGACGCTGGGCATGAAAAACTGATCGCTACTGCCCGTCATCTGGCGACCTACAATCCTGACTTCTTCTCCTGCACCTACGGCGCTGGTGGTTCGACCCGTGATCGCACCCTCAACACCGTGTTGCAGCTCGAAAGCGAAGTCAAAGTACCTGCCGCACCGCATTTGTCCTGCGTTGGCGACAGCAAGGACGACTTGCGCGGCCTGCTGACCCAATACAAGGCGGCCGGCATCACCCGTATCGTTGCCCTGCGCGGTGACCTGCCTTCCGGCATGGGCATGGCCAGTGGTGAAATGCGCCACGCCAATGACCTGGTTGAATTCATTCGTGAAGAAACCGGCGATCATTTCCACATCGAAGTCGCCGCCTACCCGGAAATGCACCCGCAAGCGCGCAATTTCGAAGACGATCTGAACAACTTCGTGCGCAAGGCCAACGCTGGCGCCAACAGTGCGATCACCCAGTACTTCTTCAACGCCGACAGCTACTTCTACTTCGTCGAGCGTGTACGGGCGATGGGCGTGAACATCCCGATCGTTCCGGGGATCATGCCGATCACCAACTACAGCAAGCTGGCGCGCTTCTCCGATGCCTGCGGTGCGGAAATCCCGCGCTGGATCCGCAAGCAGCTGGAAGCCTACGGCGACGACACCTCAAGCATTCAGCGTTTCGGTGAGCAGGTTATTACTGAAATGTGCGAACGCTTGTTGCAGGGTGGAGCACCGGGGTTGCATTTCTATACCCTGAACCAGGCCGAAGCGAGCCTGGCCGTGTGGAACAATCTGAAGCTACCGCGCTGATAGACTCCATGCCTCATCCCAAGGCCCTCTTCTGAGGGCCTTTTATATTCAAAGCCCATGGAATGTTGTTTCCAATGACGACTGAGTCCTCGCCACCACGCCCTCAACTGGTTTATCTGGTTTTTGGCTCCCAGACGTACCACCAGGAAGCGGTGTTCAGCATCGCCAGTGCCTTGGCCTGGCTGCGTGAAACGCCCCACGCAGAGCTCGACATCCAGGTTTTCAGTGACAACCCGCAGCCCTACGAGCACCTACCGGTACGAGTGCGCCCCCTCGACGAACCTACTCGTCGCCGCTGGAACGAACCCCACGGCTATCACTTTCGAGCCAAACATGTCGCGTTGCGCACGGTGCTTGAGGAGTCGGAAGTCGCATTGCTGATCGACACCGACACGTTCTTCCATTGTTCACCCGTCGAACTGTTCAATCGCGTGCAACCCGGCACTCTGCTGTGCAACGACTACTACACCCAATACGGCACCAATAAGGAGAACGTGCTCTACAGTGCGCTGTCGAGTACGCTTTTTAACAAAGGCCTGGCAGACGATCAGATGATGCTGCTCAACTCCGGCGTGATCGGGTTGCACCAGCAGGACGCGCAGGTACTTGATCACTCCATTGCCTTGATCGACGAATTGTTTCCCATGGCACAGGGGGCTTATACCCTTGAAGAGTTTTGCCTGTCGGTCGCAGCCTATCGCACGATGAAGATCAATAAGTGCCCGGACCTGATCCATCACTACTGGAGCCGCAAGCAGCTGTTCAGGGCCAAGGTTAAAGCCTGGGTCGTCAAACACGCCAAGAACCCGACCAGTCAGGCGGCATTGGACGATACTCGCCGCGTGTCAGCTCACCTCCCACGACCGCCACGGGCCCAGCGAATGCTCTACAAGCTCATCACCCTGGCACTGCCCAAACATCTGCGTCAGTTCATCCGCGAAATCCTCTACGGCTGCTATGAACATCACAACGAGTTCGACAAGGCCTGTGGGCCGGTGTGGTGGGACAAGGCGCTGCAAAACCAGGAAGAGCGCCTCGGCAAACCGGTCACTCCGCACTTGCTCGAACGCTGGTTCGACAAGGAATTGGTCCGACTGATCCTGGGCGGTCGACGCAAAGCTATCCACGACCACTTGCTCAATTCGCCCGATAAATAGAGATCTTGCGCACAATCTACCTCAAGGCCAGCGCTAAACATGCTCGCCAGAGCTTCTCATTAGGCCTTGAGAGTACTAACCTCAGGCCATGCCCGTTATTGCCCAGTTGCTGACAGTTCTGCTTTTTACTTGCCTGAGCTTTACCGCTCGGGGCGAGAAGCTGCGCATTGTCACTGAGCCCTGGGCGCCGTACGTGTACGAGGAAAACGGCAAATCCCTGGGGCTGGACTACGAAACCACCGCCATCGTCTTCAAACGCCTGGGCATCGAAGTGGAATGGCAGTTCCTGCCGTGGAAACGCTGCCTGTCGATGCTCGAAACGGGCCAGGCAGACGGCGCGCTGGACATCTTCCACAGCGATGAGCGCGACGCCACCCTGCTCTACCCCGGCGAGCCGCTCTCGGAAGTGGAGTTCGTGATGTTCTACGCCAATGAGCGGCCCCACCCTTTTCGCACCCTCGCCGACCTGAAAGGGCTGACCATAGGCACTTCCCCGGGCTATCTGTACAGCCAGGACTTCAGCGAATCGACCCTGTTCACCCGCGAACCGGCGCCGACCCATGAAGCCAACTTCGGCAAACTGGTGCGCGGGCGGATCGACCTGCTGATCACTGATCGCAGGGTCGGTCAGCACTTGCTTGATGAATTGGGCATCCGCGACAAGATTACCGAGAACCCGACCGTCATCAGTCACCAAAGCCAGTTCCTGGCAGTACGCCGCAACGCCGGCATGGACTTGTTGGTGCAGCGCTTCGGCGCCGAACTCAAACGCTTCAAGCGCGAGCCTGCGTACGCTGAACTGAGCGCCCGTTACGGCGCCCATCCGGCTGCCGAGGTCAAAGCCACCAGAGCCACCGCCGCCAGCGGAAAAACCGTTGAGCAGCAGGAAAGCGGCGCGCAGTGATTGCTCTGTTATACTCCGGCCTTCCCGCCAGGCTCACGCCCGGACGCTCGGACTTGTTCAAGGCATCTCGACCCCGCTACAGCGCAGCTTTTCAGCCCGCGCGAGCACTCCAGATGAGCCTTCTTGGCCCAGCAGGACCGGACGGGATTGCGTTCCTCTTAAACGCCATTCGCGCCAGGCAAGACTCCCATTGGGCCAAGCCCTAACTAAAACAGGATTACTCATGTCCTTTGCTTCCCTCGGTCTCTCCGAGGCTTTAGTCCGCGCCATCGAGGCAGCGGGCTATACCGAGCCTACTCCGGTGCAACAGCGGGCCATTCCCGCCGTGTTGCAAGGTCGCGACCTGATGGTCGCGGCTCAGACAGGTACTGGTAAAACCGGCGGCTTCGCCCTTCCGATTCTGGAGCGGTTGTTCCCCAACGGTCACCCGGACAAATCCCAGCGTCACGGCCCGCGCCAACCGCGCGTACTGGTCCTGACCCCTACCCGCGAACTCGCGGCTCAAGTACACGAGAGCTTCAAGGTCTATGCTCGTGACCTGAAGTTCGTCAGCGCCTGCATCTTCGGCGGCGTCGGCATGAACCCGCAGGTTCAGGCCATGTCCCGCGGTGTTGACGTGCTGGTGGCCTGCCCTGGCCGCCTGCTCGACCTCGCCGGCCAAGGCAGCGTCGATTTGTCCCACGTGGAAATCCTCGTGCTGGACGAAGCCGACCGCATGCTCGACATGGGCTTCGTCCATGACGTGAAAAAGGTCCTGGCTCGTCTGCCGAGCAAACGTCAGAACCTGCTGTTCTCGGCGACCTTCTCCAAAGACATCACCGACCTCGCCGGCAAGCTGCTGCACAACCCTGAACGCATCGAAGTCACGCCGCCGAACACCACGGTCGAGCGTATCGAACAGCGCGTATTCCGCCTGGCCGCCAGCCACAAGCGCTCGTTGCTGGCGCACCTGATTACCGCTGGCGCCTGGGAACAGGTGCTGGTGTTCACCCGCACCAAGCACGGCGCCAACCGTCTCGCTGAGTACCTGGACAAACACGGCCTCAGCGCCGTTGCAATCCACGGTAACAAGAGCCAGAACGCGCGCACCAAAGCCCTGGCCGACTTCAAGGCCGGCGAAGTGCGCATCCTGGTTGCCACCGACATCGCCGCTCGCGGCCTGGACATCGATCAGTTGCCACACGTGGTCAACTTCGAATTGCCAAACGTCGACGAAGACTACGTTCACCGTATCGGCCGTACCGGCCGTGCCGGTCGTTCGGGCGAAGCGATCTCGCTGGTCGCTCCGGACGAAGAAAAACTGCTGAAAAGCATCGAGCGCATGACCAAGCAGAAGATTGCCGACGGCAACCTGATGGGCTTCGATTCCAGCGCTGTAGAAGCCGAGAAGCCTGAAGTCCGCGAGCGTCCGGATGTGCGTAACCCGCGCAACCCACGTGGCCCGCGCGGTGACGGTCCGAACGGCACCGGTGGTGGCGGCGGTCGTAAAGACAAAGGCAAGGACAAGGGCGGCAAGGAAAAACCTGCAGCCACTGGCCGTGGTGATCGCCCGGCGCGTGAACACAAGCCACGCGAAGGCACTCCGGCTCGCGAGCAACAGCGTCCAGCGCCACGCGCTGCTGCTGCAGACCGTGCTCCGGACGAGTTCCTGGACGACGACGTCGATAACTTCGGTAACCGCGTCGACTACGTGCCACAGGCCAAACCCGCTCAAGGCCGTGGTCGCCGTCCGGGTGCTCCGGCACAAGGCACGACAGCTGGCGCAGGTGCTCCGCGCACCGGCGGCGGCAAGCCTCAGGGTCGTCAAAGCGGCCCACGCAGCAGCGATGGCGCCACCACCGGCACGCCGCCGGCCAAGCGCAGCGGCCCACGCAACGGCGCTCCACGTGACGGTCAGGCCCGTCGCGAAGAGTCCCGCAACCGCCGCCCGGCTCGCACCGACGACCAGCCGCGTTCGGAATCGGCCGTGCAAAACCCGCGCGGCCCGGCACCGAAGATCATTCACAAGGAGTCGAAAACCGATCGTTTCCCGACTCCTGAGCAACTTGATCAACTGCCAGGCCGTCCGCGCGGCGAGAAACCAGCGTTGCTGACTCGCAATCGCTGATTTAACGCAGCCATAAAAAATGCCTCTGATCGCGAGATCAGGGGCATTTTTTTGAACTCATGTAAAACCCTGTGGGAGCGAGCTTGCTCGCGATAGCGGTAGATCAGTTAGTGGAGATGTTGAATGTTAAACCCCCATCGCGAGCAAGCTCGCTCCCACAGTGGATTTGCGGTGGCCATGCAGATTATGCCAGGCAATAAAAAACGCCCCCGATCGCAAGATCGAGGGCGTTTTTTGTTTTAGCGGCGAACGTTACTTCGCTTTCACACCTTCAAACGAAACGTACAGCTCGACCGCGTCGGACTGTGGGCCCAGGTCTTTCTGCTTGCCGAAATCGGAACGCTTGATGCTAGTGGTGCCTTCGAAGCCGGCACGGTAGCCGCCCCATGGATCCTTGCCTTCACCCAGGAAAGTGGCCTTGACCACGACTGGCTTGGTCACGCCCAGCAGCGTCAGGTCACCGGTCACGTCAGCAGTGTCTTTGCCAGCGGCGTTTTTGCCGGTGGATTTGACGCTGGTGGAAACAAACGTGGCTTTGGCGAATTTGCTCGCGTTCAGGAAATCACCGCTGGCGATGTGCTTGTCGCGCTCGGCATGGTTGGTGAACACGCTGGCGGTGTTCACGTTGAACTCGATCTTGCTGGCTTCAGGCTTGGCAGCGTCGAAGCTGAACTTGCCGTCGATGTCCTTGAAGGTACCAGTGATGAAGCTGTAGCCCAGGTGGCTGATCTTGAAGTCAACGAAGGCGTGCTGGCCTTCCTTGTCGACAACGTAGTCAGCTGCCATCACGTTAGCGGACAGCAGAGCAGAACCGATTGCCAGAGCGGCGAGCGTCTTTTTCAACATGCTTTCTATTCCTTTGGAGTCGAGGTTGAACATCAGGCTTTGCGCCCCAGCATTCGCGCCAGGGTCGCATCACGATCAATAAAGTGGTGTTTCAGTGCTGCCAACGCATGGAGACCGGAAAAAATTACCAGCGCCCAGGCCAGGTACAAATGAATCACACCGGCTGTATCTGCCTGATCCGGTAGTCCGGATATCAGTGCAGGAACTTCAAACAGGCCAAACACCGGAATCCCGACACCATCTGCGGTGGAAATCAGGTAACCGGCAATCATCACAGCGAACAGACTGAGATACAGGAACGAGTGACCGAACTTGGCACCAATGCGCGTCATGCGGTTATAGCTTTCCAGTACTGGCGGCGGCGGGCTGATGAAACGCCACAGCACCCGTAGAACCATGACAGCTAACAACACCAGGCCGATGCTCTTGTGCAAGTCGGGCGCGTCTTTGCGCCAGACGCTGTAGTAGTCGAGACCGACCATCCACAAGCCCAACGCAAACAGACCGAAGACCGCCAGCGCCACGCCCCAGTGCACGAAAATGCTGACCCAACCGTAGCGCGAAGAAGAGTTACGTAGCTGCATTGCCCAAATCCTGTGAGAACTGCGACCAAGACTATCGAGTTATCTATCGAGTTAAAGCGGAAAATTTCGCTTTGAAATATCGAGAAATACGATCAAGAGTCTGAAATAGGTGAGTTAAGGAAAGATTAAAGACCCATATGTAAGAAAAAATGAAGTCCAACTAAAGAACACCTGCGCCATAAGGTTTATTCGATTCTTGATATTGGTTTTCTTCGGGCATAAAAAAACGCGGCATTTCTGCCGCGTTTTTTTAGTCCCAAAGCTTACTGCGCTTTGGTATCCGTCGCCGGAGTCGCAGCGGGCTTGACCGCTACTTTCTTCGCCGGTTCAGCTTTCTTCACCGGGGCCTTCTTAGCCTCGGCTTTGGCCGCAGGTTTTTTCGCTGCAACTTTGGCCGGGGCTTTTTTGGCGGGTTCGGCTTTCACGGGTGCCGCTGGTTTCGGTGCTTCTACCGGTGCTGGCGCTGGGGCCGGCGCAGGTGTTGGAACCGGTGCCGGAGCAACTGGAGCCACTGGCTCTGGCGCCTTGACCGGTGCAGGTTTGTCGTCAGAACCACCGAACAGGTTGGTGAAGAAGTTACCTTTCTTCGCCGCCACCGCGCTGGCCGCCGCAAGGGTCGCTGCCGGAACAACTTTCGCCGGTTCAAACGACTTGCCGGCCGCCAGGTCTTCTACCTGACTCGCTGCCCGCTGACCGGTGCGCAATGCGCCTTCCAGCGTGCCCGGGTACAAGGTGTCAGTGTGTTCGCCGGCAAAGGCTACACGCTGAATCGGACGCTCCCACAGACGCCAGTACTTGCTGATCTGGCCAGGGCCGAACGCCAGGTAAGCGCCGCCCATCGATGGGTCGGTGCTGTAACGGCGGATTTCGTAACCGGTGAACGAACCGCGCGCCTGTGGATAAAAGGCGTGCAGACGGATCAGCACCTGATCGACCATCTGCTTGTCGCCGAAGGCCTGCATCACGCGCGCGTTGTCGCCGGACAGGTTGATCACCACGTTGGCACCGCCCTTCAGCGCCGGCTCAACCCACAGCATGCCCAGACCGGTGTTGCTGTAGATCTCGCCGGTCATCCGCGCCTTGCTTTCCCACACGGGTGTCTTGAACTTCAGCATGATCTGGTCGCGCCAACCGTAGTTGGTGCCCTTGATCGCGCCCATGTGCTGGGCATCCAGCGAAGGAGTCATCTGAATCTTGTTCAGTGCGCGCAGTGGCACGGCCACAACGACGTAATCAGCTTGGTAGCCAACGCTGCCGACTTTGACGG
Organism: Pseudomonas rossensis; assembly: GCF_039888995.1. Classification (NCBI taxonomy): domain Bacteria; kingdom Pseudomonadati; phylum Pseudomonadota; class Gammaproteobacteria; order Pseudomonadales; family Pseudomonadaceae; genus Pseudomonas; species Pseudomonas rossensis. Next base: position 117,543 of record NZ_JBBWCB010000001.1, read on the forward strand.
TCACGCCGTCCTTGTCCTGGGTGATCGCCGAGACCGGGGAGCTGGTCTTGATGGTTTTCAATTGTTTAACGAAAGCCTGGGCCAACACCGGGCTACCGCCGAGCAGACGCGAAGCACGCAGGTCACGGTCGGCAACGCCACGGTAAACGCGGCTTTGCTGTGCGAAGTACAGCAGCGACAGGCGCGACGGTTCGTCATAACGGGTACGAATCTGCTGATTCACCAACTGACGTGCCGTGGCTGGCAGATTCAAACGGTCGAGCCAGTTGGCCACGTTGATCTGGTCCAGGGCGAACAGTGTGCTGTTGGCCGCCGGGTTCTGCGGGTCTTCGATCGAGCGCGCCAGATCGTCCAGGGTCTTTTCGTAGCGCTTGAGCGCGTCGCTGGTGGCCGGCTGCTTGGTGGCCAGATCGGCGGCAGTGAAATACTCACCGTCAATCAGGTAGCCCGGGGTCCGCACGAACTCTGGGGCCGGCGTGGTGCTCAGCTTGAAGGTCGATACGTACTTGTTCAGAACCGGTTGAGTCTTGTCGTTGCCGATCCACTCACTGGTGGCCATGCCGGAGCGACCGCCCATGCTCGGTTTGGCTTCCAGCAGGGTGACCTGCCAGCCTTTGTTTTGCAGTTCGTAAGCAGCGGTGAGGCCAGACAGCCCTCCCCCGATCACGATCGCCGTTTTATCCTTGGCCAGCGCAGACACGCTGAACAGCCCTAACATCACCAGCGCACAGGCGCGCAGCCAACCAGCAGACATTCAGCGAACTCCGGAAATACACGTAGGAAAAAGTGGTTTTGCGAGTCAGACGACTCAAAGAACCGCGAAGAATACGTCAGCCATCAAAAGGCCGCCAGCGACGTCTATCCACCTATATAAAGTAGCTCAATCGACACAATGGGTTGTCCCCACGCCACGCATTGCATAGGCTTGCGCGATTGTTTGCCCGCGCACCAAGCGAGCCGCCTCGAGGAGACTGAAAATGGGCCTGAATAATCAGTGGATGCAACGCGATCTCGCGGTGTTGTGGCATCCCTGCACCCAGATGAAAGACCACGAACAGCTGCCGCTGATCCCGATCAAACGCGGTGAAGGCGTCTGGCTGGAAGACTTCGAAGGCAAACGTTACCTCGATGCCGTCAGCTCCTGGTGGGTCAACGTGTTTGGTCACGCCAACCCGCGGATCAACCAGCGCATCAAGGATCAGGTGGATCAGCTGGAACACGTGATCCTCGCCGGTTTCAGTCATCAGCCAGTCATCGAGTTGTCCGAGCGCCTGGTGAAAATGACGCCGGAAGGCCTGACCCGATGCTTCTACGCCGATAACGGGTCGTCCTGCATCGAAGTCGCGCTGAAAATGAGCTTTCACTACTGGCTCAACCGCGGCCAGCCGAACAAGAAGCGCTTTGTCACCCTGACCAACAGCTACCACGGCGAGACCATGGCGGCGATGTCGGTGGGCGACGTGCCGCTGTTCACCGAAACCTACAAGGCGCTACTGCTGGACACCATCAAGGTGCCGAGCCCCGATTGCTACCTGCGCCCGGAAGGCATGAGCTGGGAAGAACATTCGCGCAATATGTTCGCTGCCATGGAACAAACCCTGGCCGAGAATCATGACACCGTCGCGGCAGTCATCGTCGAGCCGTTGATTCAGGGCGCCGGCGGCATGCGCATGTACCACCCGGTGTATCTGAAACTGCTGCGCGAAGCCTGCGACCGCTATGGCGTGCACCTGATCCACGACGAAATCGCTGTTGGCTTCGGCCGCACCGGGACGATGTTCGCCTGCGAACAGGCCGGCATCCGCCCGGACTTCCTCTGCCTGTCCAAGGCCCTGACCGGCGGTTATTTGCCGCTGGCGGCCTGCGTGACCACCGAAGATGTCTACAGCGCTTTCTACGACGACTACCCGACCCTGCGCGCCTTCCTGCATTCCCACAGCTACACCGGCAATCCGCTGGCGTGCGCGGCAGCCTTGGCGACTTTGGATATCTTCGAAGAAGACAACGTCATCGAGAACAACAAGGCCCTGTCTCAGCGCATGGCCAGCGCCACTGCGCACCTGGCCGATCACCCGAACGTTTCGGAAGTGCGTCAGACCGGCATGGTACTGGCCATCGAGATGGTCAAGGACAAGGCCACCAAGGAAGCTTATCCGTGGCAGGAACGTCGCGGCTTGAAAGTGTTCCAGCATGCGTTGGAGCGTGGTGCTTTACTTCGACCGTTGGGCAGCGTGGTGTACTTCCTGCCGCCGTACGTGATCACGCCTGAACAGATCGACTTTCTGGCCGAAGTGGCCAGCGAAGGCATCGACATCGCGACTCGCGATAGCGTCAGTGTTTCGGTGCCGAAGGACTTTCACCCCGGTTTCCGTGATCCGGGCTGATTGATTTCACCGAAGCTCCCACAGTTGACCGCGTACACCTGTGGGAGCGAGCTTGCTCGCGATAGGGCCGCCAAAACCTGCACACATTTTACAGAGACCCCCGATGAGACTGTCCCGCTTCTTTATCGACGCCCCCTTGAGCACTGGCGAACACGAGTTGCCCGAGGCCCAGGCCCATTACATCAGTCGCGTGCTGCGCATGGCCGAAGGTGATGCGCTGCAACTGTTCGACGGTTCGGGCCATGAGTTTCGCGCCACGCTGATAGAAGCCGGCAAGAAGCGCGTCGTCGTGCAGATCGATGAAAGCTTCGCCGGGCAGGTCGAGTCGCCCCTGCAGATCCATCTCGGCCAGGGCTTGTCCCGTGGCGAGAGGATGGATTGGGCGATTCAGAAAGCCACCGAACTGGGGGTCACTGAAATCACCCCGATCTTCAGCGACCGCTGTGAAGTCCGACTGAAGGACGAACGCGCCGACAAACGCCTGATGCACTGGCGCCAAGTGGCGATCAGCGCCTGCGAGCAGTGCGGACGCTCACGGGTGCCGGTGATTCACCCGCCGCTGCTGCTGGCGGACTGGTTGAAGCAGACTCAAGCGGAATTGAAGTTGGTGCTGCATCCGGTGGCCGAGCCGTTGGTGAGCCATGCGAAACCGGCGACGCTGGCGTTTTTGATCGGGCCTGAAGGCGGGTTGTCGGAGGCAGAAGTGGATCAGGCCAAGGCTGGCGGTTTTCACGCTGCCCGCCTCGGTCCTCGCGTATTGCGCACTGAAACCGCGCCGGTGGTGGCATTGGCGGTGGCGCAACAACTGTGGGGCGACTTCTGACCCGAAAAAGATCGCAGCCTGCGGCAGCTCCTACAGTTGAAACGCGCCCCTGTAGGAGCTGCCGCAGGCTGCGATCTTTTGATCTTATTGCACCGGATCACTCACCGGCTTGGCGATGATTGCTTTCAGTTCGCTGGTCATCGGGAATTCCAGGTTCAGGCCTTTGGGTGGAATCGGTTGCTGGAACCAGCGCTGATAGATGCCATTGATCTCGCCCGAACTGTACAGATCGGCGAGTGTCGAGTTCACCAACTCAAGAAACTGCGGATCACCCTTGCGCACCATGCAGCTGTAGATTTCCCGCGACTGCTCCTCGCCCACCACGACCCAGTTATGCGGATCGCGGGCCTTGGCGCGTTCCCCGTAAAGCAGCGCGTCATCCATATAGAACGCCGCCGCCCGACCTGACTGCAACATCTGGAAGGCTTCGCCGTGGTCCTTGGCACTGATCACGAACATATCGATCTTGTGATCGATGTTGTAGCTCTTCAGAAACCGCTCGTTGGTGGTGCCCGCGGTGGTCACGACGTTCTTGCCGCGCAGGTCGGCGAAGCGCTTGATGCCGCTGTCCTTCGCCGTGAGCAACTGCCCCTTCACGTAGATAAACCCGTAGGAAAACGCCACTTGCTGCATGCGCTCGGCCGTCACGCCGGTGGAGCCGCACTCAAGGTCGACCGTGCCGTTCTGCACCAGTGGAATGCGCGTTTGCGAGGTCACCAGGTTGTACTTCACCTGCAGATCCGGCAGCTCGAGCTTTTGCTTGATGCGCTCGACAATCTTGCTCGCCAGATCCACCGAATAGCCCATCGGCTGCCCCGTGTGATCACCCACGTAGGAGAACGGCACCGACGCGTCGCGATAGCCCAGCGTGATGCTCTTGGCATTGGCGACCTTGTTCAGCGTGCCGGTCAGTGGCGCTTCGTTGGCCTGGACCTGACTGGCGAGCAGCAGGCCGAGGGTGCAGCCGATCAACGTGATTTTTTGCATTGTTATTCTCCGTGTGGGTCAGTTGATTAGCGGCGGGCGGCGATCACGGTGATTTCCACCAGAACCTCTGGACGGGCCAGTTGCGCCTGCAAGGTGGTACGGGTCGGCGCCTTGCCCGGCGACAACCACTGCGACCAGACCTCGTTCATGACGGCAAAGTCGCGGCCAATGTCGTTCAGGTAAATGGTCGCGTTGAGCAGATGATCCTTGTCGCTGCCAGCCTCAGCCAACAACGCATCGATTTTCGCCAGCACTTCGGCGGTTTGGCCGGTGACGTCGGTGCTGTCACCCGGAACCTGTCCCGAGAGAAACACCAGATCGCCAAAGGTCACCGCGCCAGAGAGTCGGCTGTTGCTGTTGATGCGGTTGATGTTCATCGGTTTTTCCTTTTCAAGTCAGGCGACGCGGGGGGCGAGGCCCTGCATTTCAATTGAAGGTGTGCGCCGCGCGATCAACTCACTGAGCAACCGGGCGCTGCCACAAGCCAGGGTAAAACCCAGGGCGCCATGGCCGAGGTTGAGCCAGAGATTGCGGTACGCCGTGGCGCCGATCAACGGCACGCCGCTGGGGGTGGCCGGGCGCATGCCGGCCCATTCGACGGCGGCGTCGTAATCGCCAGCATTGGGCAAGGTTTCCTGCGCCTGGCGCTTGATCAGCGCCAGACGTTTGGGGTCGAGCGCCGGGTCGAAACCGACAATGTCGACCATCGCCGCCACGCGCAGTTGGTCACCGATGCGGGCGTAAACGATCTTGCGGTTGTAATCGGTGATGCTCAGCTCCGGCGCGCGATGTTCAGCGCGGATCGGCAAGGTCAGGCTGTAGCCCTTGAGCGGATACAGCGGCAGGTTCATGCCCGGCAACGCCAGCGCCGGACTGCGATGTCCGGCGGCAATCACCAGTTGCTCGACCGGCAGCACTTGCGAACCCATTTCGACGGCCTGTACCGCGCCGTCCACGTGGCGAATGCCGGTGACTTTGCGCCCGAGCAAAAACTCGCAACGCCCCGACGCCTGGAGCCGAGCCAGCAGTTGCTGGCAGAAAGCATGGCAATCGGCGACCTCCTCGTCGGGGGTATAAATCGCGCCCACAAACGGCGCCTCGGCGAGTGCAGGCTCCAACTGTGCGCATTCGGCCCGCGACAGCACGTGCTGCTGTCGCGGATCGGCGAGGCCATGGCGAGCGTGTTCGAAACTCGCGGCTTCACGAAACGTCACCAGTTTGCCGTTGCGCCGCCAGTCGAAACCGTCGAGGCGGTCTTCTTCGCGCCAGCCTTGCAGCGTGGACTGGCTCAGCAGCGCCAGACGCAGCAAGTGCGCGCCGTTGCGCTGATTCACCGAACGACGGCAGGCCGCCAGGAAGGACGCCATCCAGCGCCATTGCGCCGGGTCCAGGCGCGGGCGCAGCTTCAACGGCGAGTCACCGCGCAGCATCCAGCCAAGCGCCTGCAACGGTACGCCGGCATCCGCCAATGGCGCGACGTAACGGTAGGACAACTGGCCGCCGTTGGCGAAACTGGTCTCGCTGCCCAGCGAGTCCCGGGCCTCGATCAGCGTCACGTCGATGCCGTCGCGCACCAGTGCGTAAGCCGTCGTCAGCCCGATGACGCCACCACCGATGATGCAAACCCGCTGAGCCATGTCTGTCCTTAACCGTTGTTGAAACAGGCTTCAGATTAGGACCAGGTGACAGGCGTTGAACAATGCATAAAGATGCCTGACCCATAAACAAAGGTTATGGACTTGCCATGCGACTGCGACACATCGAGATTTTCCAGGCCATTCGCCAGACCGGTTCGGTCAGTGGCGCCGCGCAGTTGCTGCACGTGTCGCAGCCGGCGGTGAGCAAAGTGCTACAACACGCCGAACAGCAACTGGGCTTCCCGTTGTTCCTGCGGGTGCGCGGTAAATTGCAGGCTACGCCCGAAGCGCTGGAGCTTGAGCGCGAAGTCGACAAGGTCACCGAAAGCCTGCAAGGCGTGCGACGTCTGGCCCAGAGCCTGCGTCGCGAGCCGGGTCACAGCGTACGGATCGGCGCGATTCCGGCGCTGGCCTTGTCGCTGCTGCCGCCGGCCATCAACGAATGGACGCAACGTTACCCGGACATCGCCTGCGAATTGTCCAGCGCCCACAGCCGTGAGCTGATGCAGAATTTGTTGATGCGCGAAGTGGATGTCGCTCTGACCTTGCAGCCGCCGGATCATCCGGGCCTGAAGGCGCAGCCCCTGGCCTGCGGGGTTTTGGTGGCGCTGGCGCCGTTGGGCTATTGGACCGACGACGCCTTGGGTCAACCATTACCATTGATCGAATTGGCCGGCGCGCCGCTGATCGGCCTGTCCAGCGCCGATCCGCTGGCGGCCAGGCTCGACAGCTACCTTGAGGCGGTCGATCCGCCGCCACGGGTTCGCATCGCCGTGCAGACCTATTCGCTGGCGCGGGCGATGGTTGAATCCGGTGCCGGGCTGGCAGTGATCGACCCGTTTACCGCGCTCGGCGCATCCCCCGCCACCACGGCGATTCGACCTCTGGCGCCAGCGTTACCGATCACGTTGTATGCGGTCACTCGCGCCGACGAACCGCCGCCCCACACCCTGAGCGACTTGTTGCAGGTGTTCAGCCGACGGGCGCAGGCACAACTGGATCGCTTGATCCCTTAGAGGCCTCAAAGGACATAAAACAGGATCGCCACGAAGTGCAGCAAACTCCCGGCGATCACGAACAGATGCCAGATCCCGTGGGCATGGCGCAAACGACTATCCAGCGCAAAAAAGACAATGCCCACGGTGTACAGCACGCCGCCCGACGCCAGCCAGGCGAAACCTGTACTGCCCAACGCCGCCAGTAACGGCTTGACCGCCACCAGCACGATCCAGCCCATCACCGCGTAGATCACGATCGACAGAATCCGCGCTTCCGAACGCGGTTTGATCTCTTGCAGGATGCCGACCAGCGCCAATCCCCAGACAATCCCGAACAACGTCCAGCCCCACGGGCCGCGTAGCGTCACGAGACAGAATGGTGTGTAGCTGCCGGCAATCAACAGGTAGATCGAAAAGTGATCGACCTTCTGCATGATCGCCTTCTTGCGCCCACGCACGCTGTGGTAAACGGTCGATGCGCTGTAAAGCACCAACAAGGTGAACCCGTAAATCGCCACGCTGACGATCTTCCACGGGCTGCCGTCCATGCCGGCGATCACCAGCAACCACACCACCCCGACCACCGCTGCCACCGCCCCGACCAGATGCGTCCAGGCGTTCAATCTTTCCCCGTGATACATGTGTTGCTCACCCCAAAATTCGTTGCCGCATCGCGCAAGGCTCAGGCCTTGAGACTAAAAGCGCAATGTTTCAGAAAACAATGCCCCCCTGTAAGAGCTGTCGTGGGGGGCATCTATCAAGCAGAGAGACGGATCGTTACGCTTAGGGTAATGGTTGACTGGGCGGACGCCATCGCGAGCAAGCTCGCTCCCACAATGGATCTCCGTCTTACACAAAACCCCTGTGGGAGCGAGCTTGCTCGCGATGGGGCCAGAACAATCCCCACTGTTTTCAATGACGGAGCATTACAGTCCGGTCATCTGCTGCTGTACGCGAATCAGAAGCTGTTCAGCACTTTCCAACAGCTGCGCCAACAACGCCGGATCTTCATCCATATAGCCTTCGTACTCCGCCAGGTTTCGTCGTTCATGACACAGGGCGAATAGCCGAACCTGTACTTTGCCAATATCAGTGGTATGAATCAGGCACTGAAACACCAGATATCGCTTGTCTGAACGGTAGCCGCACAAGCGAAGAGCCGTCAGTGCAAGGGCATGAGCAGCGTTGTAAGCCAGGTCGAAACGACTCGCGAAGGAAAGTGGTAGGAGCTGCCGAAGGCTGCGATCTGTTGACCTTTACATCATTGATGGCGCGCAAAGATCAAAAGATCGCAGCCTTCGGCAGCTCCTACAGGGTTTCCCCCCATCAGATTGATCTTGTCCTGCTGCGCTACCCGCACGACAAGACTGTTTTCAGCCGCCAGTTTCGCGGCCCAGTCGTCGGGGGTGTAGAGCGCCGGGTTGAGGGTGCGGCCCAGTTGCTCTTCCATAGGCATAAGCCGCTCCATCACTTCACTGTAGTGAAGGCCCTCGCCGATCAGCATGAGATCAATGTCACTGGATGCGTTTGCCTGATCCTTGGCGATAGAGCCGTACACAAATGCCCAAGTGATCTGTTCGACAAAGGGTTGGAGCGCCTGACGCAGAGGCTCGGCAATACCAAAGGTTTTGCGGGCAATGCCCAGCAGTTCGGCATAGATCGGGCACTCGGGATTGGCTTGATAGTGGGTTTGGTTGCCCTGACGGGTCATGGTCAGCACGCCTGCCCGCTGCAACCGATCCAGCTCGCGCATGAGGCTGCCTTTACCCACTTGAGCCCAGCGGGCGATCTCGTTGGCGTAATAACTTCGGTCGGGTTTACCGAACAGTAGGCCCAGCACTTTTTGCTGGGTGGTGGTGAACAAGGCTTCGCTCAATGACAGGTTTTTCACGGCAACGACCGATAAGTCCCAAAAAGGGAACGATAGGTCCCTTTTTGGGAATCTTCAACCTAGAGCAGAAACCTTTGTGGCGAGGGGGCTTGTCGGAAGGTCCGACCGCCTGGGGTTTTGTGTTTAAAAGTTTGTCCGCAGGAGTGGTGAGAGGCTACGCAGTCTGACGTCGCTGCCTACAGCAATGCCAGAACCCGCCGACTGGTGCGGTTTTGCGTTGATCTTTATCGTTTCCGGGTCGCTGCCAATTCAGCGATCGGGTCTGGAAAACCCGAAGAACAGGATCAATGCACATGACATAATGCGGCGCTTTTTTGCTCCGTAGTTCTAAGTTATGGCGGCTGTACGTGGGAGACCTTCGGGTCTGCCGGGTTTGATCCTTTCTCGGTTTTTCCAGTCCGCGTACAGCTGCCACCCTTTTCGTCTGGAAAACGAAAAACGGCAGCTCCATCACTACAAGGATCTTTGCCATGTACAAACCAACTCCCAACCCGCCGGAAACCGACACCGGCTCCGAAGCATCCCTCGAAGCCGAAAAACTCAAGGAAGCCGCCGACCGCGTCTTTTCCTACTACTTCCCGCCCCATGAAAAACCGGGCAAGCGCCGCAAACATCACCTCTTCAGCGTCTCCCCCGATATCGACACCGAAGCCCTTCTGGCCAACGCTTCCGAAGACCTGCTGTCCATCAGCGCCATTGCTGCCGATCTGGCGGACGATGTGGAAGGCTCGCGCCGCTCTGTAGCCTTGGCGCTCAGCCGCATGGCGGATGGGGTGCAGTTGTTGGTGGCGCGGGCGCTGGATCATCATGAGGAGTCGCAACTGAAGGCTCAGGCCAGCGCTTAGCAGTCAGGGCTGTGGTGAATTGAAGGCCGCCATCGCGAGCAAGCTCGCTCCCACATTGGATCTCCGTCGTACACAAAACCCCTGTGGGAGCGAGCTTGCTCGCGATGGGGCCAGTCAGATCAACCCAGCACTTACGAGTAAATCCTCCAACGCCAGCAAGTCAGGGACTTTGGCCACTTGCTCCCCCACCTGCACCGCCGCCTGTTCCAGTGAACACAACGGCACATCCACATAACTCAATTGGCTATCAAGCTTGTAAGACCGCGGAATCCCCTGCACCAACAGCGCAATAAACTTCAACTCAGGCCGCCCACCGAGAGCATTGAGGATGACAATCCGCGCCCGCTCCCCGATCACGATTTTCTGCCCACACGCCGACTCAAAACTCAGCAACGGAATCTGCCGGTTCCGCCACGTTACCCGCCCGAGGTACCACGGCGGAGTGTCGAGGTCGAAGGCGCTGGGTTGGTAATCAATAAGCTCCGCAACAGCGACGTTAGGCAGGATCAGGTTGCGGTCAGCCAAGGGCAGCAGCAGGCCGGTGAGGTTGCTGGTGCGGTGCTCAAGCATGGGTTTTGCTCCACAGGGTGATGCTTTCGAGCAGCACCGATTCCTGGTACGGCTTGCCGAGATAGTCGTTGACGCCGATGGCCATGGCGCGGTCGCGGTGTTTCTGCCCGGTGCGGGAGGTGATCATGATGATCGGCAGGTGCTGCAGACGTTCGTCGGCGCGTACCTGGGTCGCGACTTCAAAACCGTCCATGCGCGGCATTTCAATGTCCAGCAGCATCAGGTCAGGCATGTGGTCTTCAAGCAGCAGCATGGCGTCGACACCGTCCTTGGCGGTCAGCACGTTCATGCCGTGGCGTTCCAGCAGACGGCTGGTGACCTTTCGCACGGTGACCGAGTCATCGACCACCAGCACTAGCAAGGGTTTGTGCGGCTCGACCTCCGCCTCCTCAGCCACTGACTGTTGCGGCACACGGGCCTGCATGGCGCGGATCGGCGCCAGCAAATCGAGAATCAGCACCACCCGCCCATCGCCGAGAATCGTGGCCCCGGACAAACCCTGCACCGCCGCAAATTGTGGGCCGAGGCTTTTGACCACGATCTCCCGAGTACCTGCCATGGAGTCCACTTGCACCGCGATGTGCCGCTCGTTGCACTGCACCAGCAACACCGGCAACGGCAAGCTCTGGCCCAGCAGTTTCGGGCGATGGCTGGTTTTCAACAGTTCGCCGAGGTAGCACAGTTCATAATGTTGCCCGGCGTATTTGTAGGTCGGCGGATCGAGCCGGTAATGCCCTTCAAGTTCGTTGGGCAGCACGCGAACGATGCCGTCGATGGTGTTCAGCGGGATCGCGTACTGATCATCAAAGCACTGCACCATCAGCGCCCGGTTGACCGATACGGTGAACGGCAAGCGAATCCGGAAGTGCACGCCCTGCCCCGGCACAGAGTCGATGCTCATGCTGCCGCCGAGCTGCCGGACCTCTTCATGCACCACGTCCATGCCGACGCCGCGCCCGGAAATCTGGGTGATTTTCTCGGCGGTGGAGAACCCCGGTTGCAGGATGAATTGCAACACGTCGCGGTCGCTGATGTCGCTGTCCGGGGCCAGCAATCCGCGTTTGATCGCCTTGCGCCGCACCGCGTCCAGCGGCACGCCCGCACCGTCGTCACGGATGTCGAAAATGATGTCGCCGCCCTCTCGCGACAGGTCGAGGGTGATTCGACCCTGAGCCGGTTTACCCGCCGCGATACGCACCTCGGCGGATTCCAGGCCATGATCCACGGCATTGCGCAGCATGTGCTCCAACGGCGCGACCATGCGTTCGAGGACGTTGCGGTCCATCTCGCCTTCGGCATTGCCGACGATGAATTCCACGTCCTTGCCCAGCTCGCTGGAGACCTGGCGGACGATCCGCTTCAAGCGCGGCAGCATTCGTTCGAACGGCACCATGCGCGTACGCATCAGGCCTTCCTGCAATTCGGTGTTGATGCGGCCCTGCTGTTGCAGCAGGTTCTCCGCGTCCTGATTGCGTCGGTCGAGGGTTTCCTTGAGGTCGAGCAAGTCGGAGGCGGATTCGAACAGCGCGCGCGACAGTTGCTGCAACTGCGAGTGGCGGTCCATTTCCAGCGGATCGAATTCTTCGTAGCCCAGGCGTTCGGCTTCGACTTGCTGGCGGCTAAGAATCCGCCCTTGGGTTTCCGTGTCGAGCCGGCGCAATTGGTCGCGCATGCGCTCGATGGTGGTTTCCATCTCGCTCAGGGTCACGCGCGCATCGTTGACCTGTTGTTCGATCCGGCCACGGAAGATCGACGTTTCGCCGGCCAGGTTCACCAGGTCGTCGAGCAGCTCAGCCGAGACCTTGACCATGTCCGCGCCGGCATCGGGTTGTGGTGCCGGCGTCTCGACTTTCGGCGTTGCGCACGCCACGACCGGTGCCGGCGTTTCGGGCACTGCCGGATGACTGAAATTCTTGATCGCGTCGATCAGTTGATCGGCGGGCGGCAATGGCTGACCGGCACGGGTCGCGTCGAGCATCTGCGCCAGTCGGTCGTGGCTGCTTTGCAACAAGCCGAACAACGCGGCGGTGGGTTGCAACACGCCAGCGGACAGGCCTTCGTAGAGGAATTCCAGCTCATGGGCGAGGTCGCCAATCGGCGCGATTTCCACCATCCGCGCGCCACCCTTGAGGGTGTGCAAATCACGCAGCAGGGTTTCCACTTCTTGACGATTCGAAGGCTCGGCCTGCCAGCGCACCAGCGCCGCGCCGGAGTTTTCGATGATGTCGAAACCTTCCTCGAGAAAGATCTCCAGAAGCTCCGGATCATGGCCCGGTGAGTCCTCGGCCCGTGCCGGTTCGACCGTTTCAACAGCGCTGGCGTTGCCCTGGCGAAACTCGCGAATGGCCTGGATCACCTCACCCGGATCGCCCAATGGCCGCTGGTTCTGCAACTGATCAAGCAGCTGCGCGAGCCGGTCATGACTGTGTTGCAGCAGGTGCGCCAAGGCTTCGCTGTAGGCGTAACGGCGGTCCACCAGCCCTTCGTAAAGGCTTTCCAGTTCATGGGCCAGTTCACCGACCGGCTCGACCTCGGCCATCCGCGCGCCACCCTTGAGGGTGTGCAAATCTCGCTGCAACGACAACAACGGCGCAGCGTTGTCCGGGTCGCTCAGCCAGCGCTGCAAAGCCTGGCCGGCGCTTTCGAGGATATCCACCGCCTCTTCGAGGAAGATCGAAACGATCTCATCGTCCAGCTCAACCTGAGTCGCGGTCTGTTCCAGCTCAGTCGTGGCACTGCCCAGTTCCCGAATGCTCAACGTGCGACTGCCGTCGCTGCGGATCAGGCCCATGGCCGACGGATCCAGGCTCTCATCGAGCAACCCGCGCAAGGCTCGAATGCGTTCCGGTTGCGGGCTGACTTCCTGGCCGGCGGCCAGTTCGTCGAGCATGTTGATCAGCGCTTCATGGGCACTTTGCGCCTCATGGAAAAACGCCTCGCTGACCGCCAGGCTGCTTTCTTCCACAGCACCGTAGAGGTCGAGCAAGGCTTCGCAGAGCCCATCCACCGGATGCAGATCAGCCAGATGGGCGCCTTCGCCGAGGGTGGTCAATTCGTCCAGCAATGCGCTGAGTTCCTGACGCTCGCCGGGATGTTGCTGCCAGCGCTGCAACAGGCTTTCGGCGTCGAGCAGGATGTCCATGCCTTGCGCGAGGAAGTTGTTGATCAGTTGCGGATCACGCTTGATGCGCAACCCGGTATTCGGTGCACTCAGTAGCGTTTCCAGACGCTCGGCCAGCAATGCCTGGGTTCGTTCGATCAATGAGCGGGCGCCAGGAATCTCGGCCAGCGGGTCGGTTTTGAGTTGTCGCAACCCCAGACGGAACAAGCCTTCGGCTTCGAGTAACAGTTCGACTTCGTCCAGGTCGAGGGCGATCAGGTGCGCCTTGTACTCCCGGGCCAGATGATCCAGCGGCGTCGCCAGCTCGGCGATCGGCAATACGCCAGCCATGGAGGCGCTGCCCTTGAGGGTGTGCAGCGCCCGCTGCAACTCGTCGCTGGCCTGCAATGGCACGTGCTCGGCAGCTTGATCGAGGAAACGGTTGAGGCTGCCCAAATGGGTTTCGGCTTCGTTGCGGAAAATTTCAAGTAGCAGCGGATCGAGGGCTGCGACGTCCTGTGCGTCCTCGTCGGGTATCGGCTCATTGCCCTTGGCCAAGGCGTGCGCGCGTGCGGCCAATTGGTCGACATCGTTGCGCTGGCGCTGGGCATGGTTGGCAAACTCGGCCACCAGTTCCGGCAGCAGATTCAGCGCATCGCCCAGCAGTTGTTGCACCGCCGGCCCCGGCGGAACGCTGCGTTCCAGTACGCGGTTGAGCAGGTTTTCCACGGACCAGGCCAATTCGCCCAGCACCAGCGCGCGGACCATCCGGCCACTGCCCTTGAGCGTATGGAAGGCCCGGCGCAGTTCGCTCAGGGCCGACTTACTCTCGGGGTCGGCCGACCAGCGCGGCAGGTACTCCCGGAGGATTTCCAGGACTTCATCGGTTTCTTCGAGGAACACTTCCCGCAGCTCATCGTCCACCGGTTCTTCACCGGCGGGCGGCGGCAAAAGGCTTCCCGGGGTCGTCAGGGCGGGCGGATTGACGGAGGACACAGGGCTGGCCAATACATCGGCCAGTGACTGGACGGTCTCTGGGTCGTCCAGTTCCTGCAAGTCCTGCATGACCTGCGCTTCACTCGGGCTGAGCACATCTTCAAGCACCGGCACCTGCTGCTCGCTGGGGAAAAAGCCGAGTGAGGCCAGGCTTTTTTCCGCGACGTCGAGCAACTTTTCGCCCGGCGCTTCAGGGTCGTCGCTGAGGCGCTCCAGATAATACTCGATGCTGGTGATGACGTCGGCCAGGCTGTCCAGTTCCTGCCAGTCGGGATGATCCGGATCCAGCAGCAGGTGCTCGCGGATGAAGTGGTTGCACGTTTCGATCAGGCTCGCCGCACGGCTCAACGGAATCATCGCCAGCGCACCGCGCACCTGGGTCAGCAAGGCCGGCAGTGGCTGCAAGTGCTGGCGGTCCCAGTCGGCGTCGATGTAGTCGACGATCATGTCCTTGGCCTGTTGCAGGCAGATGCGCGCTTCCTTGATCACGATCTGATGGATCTGGGTCAGGTCGGTGGTCGGCAGACGGCTTTCTTCCTGGCTTTCCGGCTCGACGGTGCCGACCATGCCGGCGAGGGTCGCTTCGACGTAGAGCAAGGCACCGGCGACGTCCATCAGGATCGCGTCGTTGGGCTCACGCTGGCCCTGGGCCAGGCTCAGCACCATCGCCAGTTGATCGATGATGACCTTGCGTGGCTGGCCGAAACCGAGCACCGCCAGGGTGTCGGCGATTTGCCGCAGGGGCGCCAGCAGGCTTTCGAGGTCCGAGGTGTGTTGGCGGTCGCTGCGCACGAACAGGTCCAGGCGTTCCTTGACCCGCACCAGTTCTTCACACAAAGCGGCCAACACCGAGCGCATGGCATCGCGGTCGGGACCGGCCAGCCGTGCCCGTTCTTCGTCGACCATCGCGCTGTCAGGCAGCGCGTCGTCCAGTCCGTAGCGATCTTTCATGGTCAGCATCTGCCCGGTGGGATGTTCGGCCTTGGCAATGTAGAACAGCAAACTTTTGAGCAACTCCAGCGGCGCCGGCTGATTGATTCCGGGCATGCCCTGTTCGAGCAGGCGCTTCAGTTCTTTGTCGGCCTCCTTGAACAGGCTGCGCAACGCCGGACTGTTGGCAATCGAGCCGCCGCGCATGCCTTCGACCAGCGCCGAGGCGACTTGCCACAACGGGCTCAGGGGCGCATTGCCGCACAGGCCTTCGAGACGCGTAAAAACTCTGGTCAGATAATCGAGGTTGGTTTCGCCATCCTGCTCACGCAGCAATCCGACCAGGGCCATCTGCAACATCTGCCGCGACTTGCGCAGCACGTTCGGTAAATCCGCCGGCTCCAGCAGCGCCAGCGACTCTTCGTCCAGGGGCGGCAGGTCCGGCAATTGCGGGCTGAACAGGCTGGTTTCCGACAACAGGCTTTCGCCACGGGCGCTGCGCAGATCGTTGAGCAGCGGCAGCACCACCAGCGGCAAGTCGCGTCGCGCACCTTGCACCCGGTCGAGGTAAATAGGCAACTGCCCAAGGGCTTGCAGCAACAGGTGGAGCGTCTCATCGCGATGACTGACGCGGTTCTGTTGCAATGCCTTGGTCAGATGTTCCATCTCTTCGGCGAGCAGGGCCGCGCCGTAGAACTCGACCATCTGCAAACTGCCGTGAACCTGATGGACGCATGCCAGGCATTCACTGAGGGCGTGCGTCGCCTGCGGGTCATCAAGCAACGTTTCAATCGCCTGGTGAGCCACTTTCAGCGTTTCGGCAATCTCGCCTTTGACCCACTCGAGGGCCACATAGTCGTGCCGATCACCCATAGCCACTCCAAATCACTGCTCTACTCAAAAAAACGCATTCGCCCGCAGGCGTTTCACACTTTATCCGCAGCCGCAGCCTTGGCGGCCGGTAAGGTGAAACCCGACACCGAACGCCGCAGCTGGCTGGCCATTTTCGCCAGGTTGCCAATGCTCTCGGCGGTGGCGGTGGAGCCAGACGAGGTCTGCGTGGTGATCTGCTGGATCACGTTCATCGTCAGGGAAATCTGACCGGCCGAGGACGTCTGTTGCTGCGCTGCGTTGGAAATACTCTGGATCAACGCGGCGAGGGTCTTCGACACGCCTTCGATTTCTTCCAGGGCCACTCCGGCATCCTGCGCCAGACGAGCGCCGCGCACCACTTCGGTGGTGGTCTGCTCCATGGAAATCACCGCTTCGTTGGTGTCGGTCTGAATCGCCCGCACCAGGGTTTCGATCTGCCGGGTGGCGGCGGACGAGCGCTCGGCCAGCCGCTGGACTTCATCGGCGACCACCGCAAAACCGCGCCCGGCATCACCGGCCATGGAGGCCTGAATCGCCGCGTTGAGCGCAAGGATGTTGGTCTGGTCGGCAATGTCATCGATCAGGCTGACAATGTCGCCGATTTCCTGAGAGGACTCGCCGAGGCGCTTGATGCGTTTGGCGGTGTCCTGAATTTGCTCGCGAATATTGTCCATGCCGTGGATGGTGTTGTGCACCACCTCATTGCCCTTGTTGGCGATTTCCACCGAGCGTTCGGCCACCGCCGACGATTCGGCGGCGTTGGCCGAGACCTGATCGATGGACTGGGCCATGTCGTTGATCGCGGTGGAGGCTTCGGCAATCTGCTGCGCCTGATGCTCGGAAGCCTGCGCCAGGTGCATGGCGGTGGCCTGGGTTTCCTGCACGGCGGCAGCGACCTGGCCAGCGGTGAGGTTGATGGTCGCCACCAGATCGCGCAATTGGTCCACGGAATAATTGATCGAGTCGGCGATGGTCCCGGTGAAGTCTTCAGTCACCGAGGCGGTCACGGTCAGGTCGCCGTCCGCCAGGTCTTCGATCTCGTCGAGCAGGCGCATGATCGCGTTCTGATTACGCTCGTTCTTCTCGGCCGTTTCACGTAGCTGACGATTGGTTTCACGGACCATCACCAGGCCAATCAGGATGATCGACATCAGCGCCAACAGGCCCAGCACGTAGCCGCCAATGGTATCGGTGTTGCGCCCGCCGGCCAGATTTTCGAAACCGCCGGCCAGGTGCGAGGCTTCCTCGAGCAGGGTCTGCGAGAGGGTGAAGATATTGGTGGCCGATTCACGGACCTTGAACAGCTCCGGCGAGGTTTCGAGGATTTCATCCACCGAACCCGAGACGAATTCGAACAGCTCGGAAATCTCGATCAACCGCGCGCGAGCATCGCGGTCTTCAACCTGGCTGACTTTCAGTGACGGATTGCCCTGAAGCATGCCGTTGAGCACCTGGCCGAATCGCGCCGCATCGCGACCGAAGGCGTCGGCGGCCTGCTGCGAGTTTTCATCACCGGACAGCACGGTATTCACCGCACCGAGAATCCGCTCAGCCAATAGCGACTGACGCTGGGCCATGGCCACCTGCGCGGCCGGGGCCCCGCGCTGAAGGAGCGTTTCGACGACTTTTTCGTACTCGACCTGCAACTGCGGCACGGTTTCGGCCAGGGTCGCGGCGACTTGATGCAGCGACAGCACGGTCTGTTCGCTGGAGAGGATCGCGTCGGTGTTTTTCAGCAAGCGTTCCCAGTCCAGTTGCACCGCGCGCATTTCCGGGCGCACGGTGGACGGCGCCGGCGGCAGGCCGGTGGCCGGGTCGCCTTTCTTCAAATAGCCCCAGCGTTGGGCAAAGTCATTGCGCGCATCGCTCAGCAGCTTGAACGCCGCAGCCTTGCCGGCAGCGGCTTCGGTGGCGTTCTTGGCAATGCGCTGGGACAGCACGCGCAGCTCACCGGCGTGGCCGATGTACTGTTTGTCGTACGTGGCCTGGGTGTTGAGGTACGCGAAGTTGGCGAACAGCAGCATGATGAAGACGATCAGCGCGATGAACAGCGCGATGATCTGTGACCGGCTGCGCGACCCTTCTGGCTTGCCTGTTTTTGCTTTTATCATCGGTCCTCGCCTGAACAGCTGAATTCTCTGTGACCGCCAATCCTCGACACCTACGCGATCCCTTGTAGCAGCTGGCGAAGCCTGCGTCCGACTGCGAAGCGGTCGTAAACTCTGGCGCTACGGTGCATCTGAAAAAATACGCCGCCTGATTTTGCGAGGGCTTCGGTCGAGCGCGACCCCGGCTCGAACGCAGCCTTCGGCAGCTGCTACATAAGGCAATGCGTTCGCGTTTACAGCGCTACGTGCATAAAGCTTTGTGACTGCGCCAATGCAAATGGGCTGAACACCTGCCAGTTCTGCTCGCGCTGAAACTGGCCTTGGATGAACGGTGCAATCGGGCCGCTCAAGGTATCTACCGGCTCAAGACTGTCCTGGGCAAAGTGCTGGAGGCCGAAGACTTCATCGACCATCAACCCGGTAAACACCTCGTTATGCTCCACCACCAATACCCGGCGTTGCTTGCGCACGGCTGACAGCTCATGCCCAGGCTCATTACCAGAAAAGAAGCCGCACAAGTCGATGATCGGCAACAGACGCCCGCGCAGGTTGGCCACGCCCTTGACCCAGGGTCTGACCCCCGGCAGCTGGGTGAACCGAGGCTCATGCAACACTTCGCTGACTTCGCCCATGGGCGCGACGTACCAGTGTTCGCCCAGACGGAAGCCGATGCCGCTCCAACTGTCTTGTCGGGTCGGCTGGGACGGCAAGTCCGCCGCCAGCAGACGACAACGCTGGTCGATCTGCAGCAGCAGTTCGAAAGCCGTCAGCGACTCAGTCATGGCCGGACGATCAACCGGCCAGCACGTTGTTCAGGGTCTTGATCAGGGTCTCTTCGTCGACCGGTTTGGTCAGGTAGTCCTTGGCGCCCTGGCGCGTGCCCCAGACCTTGTCGGTTTCCTGATCCTTGGTGGTGATGATGATCACCGGGATGTGCCCGGTTTCCGGGTCTTTGGTCAGCTGACGGGTTGCCTGGAAACCATTGAGGCCAGGCATGACGATGTCCATCAGCACCGCGTCGGGTTTTTCCTGACGGGCCAGGGCCACGCCGTCGGCGCCGTTTTCGGCTTTCAACACTTCATGACCGTGCTTTTCCAGCATGCCGGTCAGTTTGTACATTTCGGTCGGCGAATCATCGACGATCAGAATACGTGCCATGGTCTTCCCCATTTTTGTCGACGCCGGGCCCGCTGGCCGAGCGTCACTGTGCGTGTCCTACTGCGGCAAAACAGCGGCGAAGCCCGGTACATGGGCCTGGATCGCGTTCAGCAGTTCTTCCTTGCTGAAAGGCTTGGTCAAAAACTGGTCGGAGCCGACGATGCGCCCCTTGGCCTTGTCGAACAGCCCGTCCTTGGACGACAGCATAATCACTGGCGTGGACTTGAACGCACTGTTGTTCTTGATTAAAGCGCAGGTCTGATAACCATCCAGACGCGGCATCATGATGTCGACAAAGATGATGCCGGGGTGATTGTCGGCAATCTTGGCCAGAGCATCGAAACCATCGATGGCCGTGATCACTTCACAACCCACGTTTTTCAACAGCGTTTCGGCGGTACGGCGAATCGTTTTCGAATCGTCGATCACCATGACCTTCAAGGCGCTGGAATGCTGTTCCATAAATGCTCTGCCGTCGCCTTTGCGAATCAAATTGTCCATTTCCGATAACCGGAGGCTCGAAGCCCTTGATGTTTAAGGGCCAGAACGATATGGCAGCCTTTTTAGCACAGTCTCCAAATGCAATCTATCGGGGGACCGGCGCGGTGGTTTTTCCTTGACCGGGAACACACTGAGCGCCAATCTGACGCCACTTTTTCGTGTCCAATCGGACCACCCAAATTCGAGGAAAAACCCATGAGCGTTCGCGTCGGGATTGTCATGGATCCTATTGCCAGCATCTCCTATAAAAAGGATAGCTCGCTGGCCATGCTGCTGGCCGCACAGAAGCGCGGTTGGGAACTGTTCTATATGGAACAGGGCGATTTGTACCAGGCCGAAGGCGAAGCGCGGGCGCGGATGCGGCCGCTGAAAGTCTTCGCCAACCCGGAAAAATGGTTCGAACTGGAAGCCGAGACCGACGCGCTGCTGAGCGATCTGGACGTGATCCTGATGCGCAAGGATCCGCCGTTCGACATGGAATTCGTCTACTCCACTTACCTGCTGGAGCAAGCCGAACGCGCTGGCGTATTGGTGGTCAACAAGCCGCAAAGCCTGCGCGACTGCAATGAAAAGCTGTTCGCCACGCTGTTCCCGCAGTGCACGCCGCCGACCATCGTCAGCCGTCGCCCGGACGTACTGCGTGAATTCGCCGATCACCACGGCGATGTGATCCTCAAGCCGCTGGATGGCATGGGCGGTTCTTCGATTTTCCGTCACACCGCTGGCCACCCGAACCTGTCGGTGATCCTCGAAACCCTGACCCTGCACGGCAAACAGCAGATCATGATTCAGGGTTACCTGCCGGCAATCATCGATGGCGACAAGCGCATCCTGATGATCGACGGCGAACCGGTGGATTACTGCCTGGCGCGAATTCCGGCCGCCGGTGAAACCCGAGGCAACCTCGCCGCCGGTGGCCGTGGCGAAGCCCGACCGCTGACCGAGAAAGATCGCTGGATCGCCGCACAAGTCGGCCCGACCCTGCGCGAAAAAGGCCTGTTGTTCGTCGGCCTGGACGTGATCGGCGAGCATCTGACGGAAATCAACGTCACCAGCCCGACCTGCATTCGCGAGATTGATAACGCGTTTGGCACTGACATTGGCGGCCTGCTGATGGATGCCATCGATCAGAAGCTCAAGGCCCGTTGATATAGAACAGCCTAGAAACGACCAACATTGCGTTATCATCCGCGGCCTGTGAAAAACGCGATGTTGGTTTTTTTGTCATGACGCTCCCGTCCGATCTACCCGCTGAACTCGCCCATCGTGGCGTGCGCCCGGCTGATCGCCTCGGTTTTACCCTGTTTCTCGCGGCGCTGATTCACCTGGCCTTGCTGTTGGGCGTCGGCTTTACGATGGTCGAACCCAAGCAAATCAGCAAAACCCTGGAAATCACCCTCGCCACCTTTAAAAGCGAAAAGAAGCCTGAGAAAGCCGATTTCCTGGCTCAAGAGAATCAGCAAGGCAGCGGCACCCTGGATAAAAAGGCAATTCCCAAGACCACCGAGGTCGCGCCTTTCCAGGACAACAAGGTGCAGAAAGTCACGCCACCGCCGGCGGCCAAGCCTGAAGTGCGGGAAGCCGCACCGAAGGCAGCCGTGACGACCGTCGCGCCCAAGCCGAAAAAGGCCGCCACCAAAACCGAAGAACCCAAACCCGTCACCAAACCCGCAGTCGCCGCGCCGACGTTCGACAGTGAACAGCTGTCCACCGACATTGCCAGCCTGGAAGCGGAACTGGCCAACGAACAACAGTTGTATGCCAAGCGCCCGCGTATCCATCGCCTGAGCGCCGCGTCGACCATGCGCGACAAGGGCGCCTGGTATAAGGACGAGTGGCGCAAGAAGGTCGAGCGCATCGGCAACCTGAATTACCCCGACGAAGCGCGACGCAAGCAGATCTACGGCAATTTGCGCCTGATGGTTTCGATCAACCGTGACGGCTCGCTCTTTGAAGTGCTGGTGCTGGAGTCATCCGGACAACCGCTGCTGGATCAGGCAGCGCAGCGCATTGTGCGACTGGCGGCGCCGTTTTCACCGTTTACCGGGGATTTGTCGGATATCGATCGTCTGGAAATCATCCGCACCTGGAAGTTTGCCCGCGGGGACCGGTTGTCCAGTAATTAATGGACGGCACGCTCTCTGTAGCAGCTGGCGAAGCCTGCGTTCGAGGACGCAGTCCTCGCAAACCCACAAAACACGGTCCTCCTGAATAAATGACGTATGACGATTTACGACTGCTTCGCAGCCGGACGCAGGCTTCGCCAGCTGCTACAGGGACATGCGACAGCATTTTCCAACGCATCCCCAGCTTGTCAGTTCGCCCCTCCAACGCCACACTAGCGCTCATGAAGAACGTCAGCCCCAGCTACCTCAAGCATCAGTTCCTGATTGCCATGCCTCACATGGTCGACCCGAACTTTGCGCACACCTTGACCTACATCGTCGAGCACACGGCCAATGGTGCCATGGGGCTAGTGGTCAATCGTCCGCAAGACCTCAACCTGGCCGATATCCTCGAGCAACTGCGCCCCGACATCGAACCGCCGGTGCTCTGCCAGCACGTGCCGATCTTCATCGGCGGCCCGGTGCAGACCGATCGCGGTTTTGTTCTGCACCCCTCGGGGCAGAGTTATCAGGCCACCGTTGAGCTTGATGAGAAACTGGCCCTGTCGACCTCCCAGGATGTGCTGTTCGCCATCGCCGACGGCGTCGGTCCGGCGAAAAGCCTGATCGCCCTCGGATACGCTGGCTGGGAAGCCGGGCAGCTGGAAGCCGAGTTGGCCCAGAACGCCTGGCTGACTTGCCCGTTCGATGCCGATATTTTGTTCAACACCAGCAGCGAACTGCGCCTGGAAGCAGCGGCCAAGCACCTGGGCGTCAATCTCAGCCTGCTGACCAGCCAGGCGGGACACGCCTGATGGCCCTGCGCCTGATTTTGGGTTTCGACTATGGCACCAAACAGATCGGCGTTGCGGTCGGCCAGGTGATTACCGGCCAGGCCCGCGAGCTGTGCACCTTGAAGGCACAAAACGGTATTCCCGACTGGAATCAGGTCGAAGCCCTGATTAAAGAGTGGAAACCCGATGCCGTGGTGGTTGGCCTGCCCTTGAACATGGACGGCACGCCGAGCGACATGTGCCTGCGCGCCGAGAAATTTGCCCGCCGCCTCAATGGCCGCTACAACCTGCCCTTCTATACCCACGATGAACGCCTGACCACCTTCGAAGCCAAGGGTGAACGGCGTGATCGTGGCGGACAAAAGGGCAGCTACCGCGACAATCCGGTCGACGCCATCGCCGCCGCCCTGCTGCTGCAAGGCTGGCTCGACGAAAATACTGCACTGTTCGAATCCTGAAGAGCCGCAACAAGCGTCTCTACTTAGCTACAACCCGAGCCACCTCTCCAGCAGAACCCGGCTCGGACCCAAGAAGGAGCAACCATGAGCCTGCCCAATCCCGTTGAACTGATCAGCCAGATGGCGACCCGGCTTGACGCCTATCTGGCCAAACGTGGCATCAGCGAACCGCGCTACATCGGGATTCGTACCGGTGGCGTCTGGGTCGCCCAGGCGTTGCTCGATGAACTGGGCAGCGATTCGCCCCTCGGCACCCTGGACGTCTCCTTCTACCGCGACGACTTCAGCCAGAACGGCCTGCACCCACAAGTGCGCCCTTCGGCTCTGCCGTTCGAGATCGAAGGCCAGCACCTGGTGCTGATCGACGACGTATTGATGAGCGGCCGGACCATCCGCGCCGCCCTCAATGAGCTGTTCGACTACGGCCGCCCGGCCAGCGTGACATTGGTGTGCCTGCTGGACCTGGACGCCGGCGAGCTGCCGATCCGCCCGAATGTGGTCGGCGCGACCCTGTCGCTGGCAGCCCACGAACGGGTGAAACTGTCCGGCCCGGAACTCAAGCTCGAACTGCAAGACCTCGCCCTTTAATTCGCCCTATTGAGAGTCCCCCTCGCGATGACGCCTCTAGAAACCAAGCGCCCGCTGCAGCTCAATGATCAGGGCCAGCTGCGCCACTTCCTCTCGCTCGACGGTTTGCGCCGCGAGCTGCTGACGGAAATCCTCGACACCGCCGACTCGTTCCTCGAAGTCGGCGCCCGGGCGGTGAAGAAAGTCCCGTTGCTGCGCGGCAAGACCGTGTGCAACGTGTTCTTCGAGAACTCCACCCGCACCCGCACCACCTTCGAACTGGCGGCCCAGCGGCTGTCGGCGGACGTGATCACCCTGAACGTGTCCACGTCGTCGGCGAGCAAGGGCGAAACCCTGCTCGACACCCTGCGCAACCTGGAAGCCATGGCCGCCGACATGTTCGTCGTGCGCCACGGTGATTCCGGTGCGGCGCACTTCATCGCCGAACATGTCTGCCCGCAGGTGGCGATCATCAACGGCGGCGACGGCCGTCACGCCCACCCGACCCAGGGCATGCTCGACATGCTCACCATCCGTCGGCACAAGGGCGGCTTCGAAAACCTTTCGGTCGCTATCGTCGGCGACATCCTGCACTCGCGGGTGGCGCGCTCGAACATGCTGGCGCTGAAAACCCTCGGCTGCCCGGACATCCGCGTGATCGCGCCGAAAACCCTGCTGCCGATCGGCATCGAGCAATACGGCGTGAAGGTCTACACCGACATGACCGAAGGCCTGAAAGACGTCGACGTGGTGATCATGCTGCGCCTGCAGCGCGAACGCATGACCGGCGGCCTGTTGCCGAGCGAAGGTGAGTTCTACCGCCTGTTCGGCCTGACCACCGCGCGCCTGGCCGGAGCCAAACCGGATTGCATCGTCATGCACCCGGGGCCGATCAACCGCGGCGTGGAGATTGAGTCGGCGGTGGCCGACGGCCCGCACTCGGTGATCCTCAATCAAGTCACCTACGGCATCGCGATTCGTATGGCCGTGCTGTCCATGGCAATGAGCGGGCAGACTGCCCAGCGCCAATTCGAGCAGGAGAACGCCCAGTGAAGCTCAGCATTCTCGGCGCCCGCGTCATCGATCCGGCCAGCGGCCTGGATCAAGTTACCGATATCCATATTGAAGCCTGCAAGATCATTGCCCTTGGCGCCGCGCCAGCCGGTTTTGTCGCCGTCGACACCCTCGACGCCAAAGGCCTGGTCGCCGCCCCTGGGCTGGTTGACCTGAACGTCGCCCTGCGCGAGCCTGGCTACAGCCGTAAAGGTTCAATCGCCAGCGAAACCCGCGCAGCTGCCGCCGGTGGCGTGACCAGCCTGTGCTGCCCGCCGAAAACCAAACCGGTGCTGGACACCTCGGCCGTGGCCGAACTGATCCTCGACCGCGCCCGCGAGGCCGGCAACACCAAAGTCTTCCCGATCGGCGCCCTGAGCAAAGGCCTGGACGGCGAACAGCTGGCCGAGCTGGTCGCCTTGCGCGATGCCGGTTGCGTGGCCTTCGGCAACGGCCTGGACAGCTTCCGCAACACCCGCACGCTGTGCCGGGCACTGGAATACGCCGCAACATTCGACCTGACGGTGATTTTCAACTCTCAGGACCATGACCTGGCCGAAGGTGGCCTGGCCCACGAAGGCCCGACCGCCAGCTTCCTCGGTTTGCCGGGCATTCCCGAAACCGCCGAAACCGTGGCTCTCGCGCGGGATCTGCTGCTGGTCGAGCAAAGTGGTGTGCGCGCGCACTTCAGCCAGCTCACCAGCGCACGTGGCGTGGCTCTGATCGCTCAGGCCCAGGCTCGCGGCCTGCCGGTGACGGCCGATGTGGCGTTGTATCAACTGATCCTGACCGACGAAGCGCTGATCGACTTCAGCAGCCTCTATCACGTCCAGCCGCCGCTGCGCACCCGCGCCGACCGCGATGGCCTGCGCGAAGCGGTGAAATCGGGTGTGGTATCGGCGATTTCCAGCCATCACCAACCCCACGAGCGGGATGCCAAACTGGCGCCGTTTGGGGCCACCGAGCCGGGCATCAGTAGCGTTGAACTGCTGCTGCCGTTGGCGATGACGCTGGTGGAAGACGGTTTGCTGGATCTGCCAACGCTGCTGGCGCGCTTGAGCACCGGACCTGCCGAGGCATTGCGCCTGCCGGCGGGCAAACTGGCGGTAGGTGGACCGGCGGACATCGTGCTGTTCGATCCGGCGGCTTCGACCGTGGCCGGTGAGACCTGGCTGTCCAAAGGCGAAAACTGCCCGTTCATTGGGCACAGCCTGCCGGGGGTGGTGCGTTACACCTTGGTGGATGGACGCATTAGCCACCAGGCGTAAAAAAGAAAAGATCGCAGCCTGCGGCAGCTCCTACACGGGAATATGCATTTCCCTGTAGGAGCTGGCGAAGCCTGCGATCTTTTGATCTTTGCTGTTATCGGTTCTGCGCATTGCGAATCGATACTTGATCATTCAGCGTCCAGAAGTCATACAGCACCCCCAAAAAGAACAACCCACCCGTCACCAGGTACAGCAATCCGCTGATCCATTTCCCCTGATACATCCGGTGTACGCCGAACACCCCAAGAAACGTCAGCAGAATCCACGCCACGTTGTACTCAATGGGCCCCGCGGTAAAACGCAGGTCCGCTTCACGATCCATGGCCGGGATCAGAAACACGTCGATCAGCCAACCGATACCCAACAAACCTAAGGTGAAGAACCAGATCGTCCCGGTCACCGGCTTGCCGTAATAGAAGCGATGAGCGCCGGTAAAACCCAAAATCCACAGCAGGTAACCGATCACTTTGCTGTGGGTATCTTGTTGCGGATCGGACTGTTGATAGGTGTTCATGAAGGTCCTCGTTTCAAACGATAGATAAATATTCTTGAATTCTTTGTGACTTTTTTACAGGTGGCCGACGTATGGCATCTGCTACCTTGTGTCCCGTCAAAGCCTTATAGCACCTGACTTCTGTCCGACAATTGCGTCAATTTTCTGCTTATTTGGTTCCGTTGCCCGAAAGTTGAATCGACCAACGGCCTCGGAAGGGCCAAAAAAGCTGTTATAAAGTTGCGCGCTAACTTATATGAGCCTTGCCTAATGCGTCCATTTTTCAAGACATGGCTAACCATTTGCCTTTTGATGCCACTGGCCGCCCACGCCACCAATCGTGAGCAACGTCTTCCTGACGTTAATGGTTACACCCAAAAATCCCATGTTTCTGCTCCTTCGAGTAAAAACAAACAAGCCGTAAAACGCGCTCCCCAGCTGAGCAGTAAAAGCAGCCTGGTTCCGCCAATGGCGACCAAGGAAAGCAGCGACGTGCTCAGCCGTGCCGTGAACGTCCTTGGTACCCCATACCGTTGGGGCGGCAGTAGCCCAAGTAAAGGGTTCGACTGCAGTGGCCTGGTGAAATACGCGTTTAACGACGCCACGTTCGACCTGCCGCGCACGTCCAATGCGATGGCTAGCGGTCATGGCGACAAAGTCGCTCGCAACGACCTGAAACCGGGCGACCTGATTTTCTTCAATATCAAGAGTCGTCGGGTCAATCACGTTGCCATCTACCTGGGCAACGACCGCTTCATCCACGCACCGCGTCGTGGCAAGTCGGTGAGCATCGACACCCTGAAGAAACCTTACTGGCAAAAACACTACGTGGTTGCCAAGCGGGTTATGCCGAAAGAGAAGAACACCCTACAGGTTGTTCAACGCTGATTTGAAGCAAGATCAAAAGATCGCAGCTTGCGGCAGCTCCTACACGGGACTATGCATTTCCCTGTAGGAGCTGCCGCAAGCTGCGATTTTTTGCTTTAAGCCTCAAAAACCATCCGGCGTCCGCGCCTTCTCCCGCGCATGCTCGCGGCTGATCAAGCCCTTGGTCACCAGCTCCTTCAAGCACATATCCAGCGTCTGCATCCCCAGGTTTCCCCCGGTCTGAATCGACGAGTACATCTGCGCCACCTTGTCTTCGCGGATCAGGTTACGGATCGCTGACGTGCCGAGCATGATTTCGTGGGCCGCGATCCGCCCGCCGCCGATCTTCTTGACCAACGTCTGCGATACCACCGCCAGCAATGACTCGGAAAGCATCGAACGGACCATCGACTTCTCGTCCCCCGGAAACACGTCCACCACCCGATCGATGGTTTTCGCCGCTGATGTCGTGTGCAGCGTGCCAAACACCAGGTGACCGGTTTCGGCAGCGGTCAACGCCAGGCGAATGGTCTCGAGATCCCGCATCTCCCCCACCAGAATCACGTCCGGGTCCTCCCGCAGGGCCGAGCGTAGAGCCGTGGCGAAGCTGCGTGTATCGCGATGGACTTCACGCTGATTGATCAAGCATTTGCGCGACTCGTGGACGAACTCGATCGGGTCTTCGATGGTGAGGATGTGGTGATGACGATGGGTGTTCAGGTGATCGATCATCGCCGCCAGGGTGGTGGATTTGCCGGAACCGGTCGGACCGGTCACCAGCACCAGCCCCCGCGGCGCTTCGGTAATCTTGCGAAACACTTCCCCCATACCGAGATCGTCCATGCTCAGGACCTTGGACGGAATGGTCCTGAACACCGCGCCAGCACCGCGATTGTGGTTGAACGCGTTAACCCGAAAACGCGCCACCCCGGGCACATCAAAGGAGAAGTCGGTCTCCAGGTGCTTCTCAAAGTCCACCCGCTGAGTGTCGTTCATGATGTCGTAGATCAGCGCCTGCACCTGCTTGTGGTCCAAGGCCGGCAGGTTGATACGCCGCACATCGCCGTCGACCCGAATCATCGGTGGCAGGCCGGCAGACAGATGCAAGTCGGACGCGCCCTGTTTCGCGCTGAAAGCCAGCAGCTCAGTGATATCCATAGCGTTCCTCAATTCCAGTAGAATGCCGCGAACCTTCAGCCGCCGGCGCCTCTTGATGTCCACGATAGCAGACAACATCGCTCAGGTTAGTTCACGCATCCACGCCGCTGCCGTCGCCGCAAAACGCGACGAAGACAGCGTCCAGCTGCTGGCTGTGAGCAAGACCAAGCCCGCCGAAGCCCTGCGCGAAGCGTATGCCGCCGGGCTGCGCGACTTTGGCGAGAATTACCTGCAGGAAGCCCTGAGCAAACAGCTCGAATTGGCCGACCTGCCCTTGATCTGGCACTTCATCGGCCCCATTCAATCGAACAAGACTCGCGCTATCGCCGAGCACTTCGCCTGGGTGCATTCCGTGGATCGTTTGAAAATCGCACAACGCCTGTCCGAACAACGTCCTGCCGAGTTGCCCCCACTGAACATCTGCATCCAGGTCAACGTCAGCGGTGAAGCCAGCAAGTCCGGCTGCACCCCGGCCGACCTGCCGGCGCTGGCCAACGCCATCAGCGAACTGCCGCGCATCAAGCTGCGCGGGTTGATGGCAATCCCCGAGCCGACCGAAGATCGCGCCGCTCAGGATGCCGCTTTTGCTGCCGTGCAGCGCCTGCAAGCCAGCCTGAACCTGCCGCTCGACACACTTTCCATGGGCATGAGCCACGACCTCGAGTCGGCCATCGCCATGGGCGCCACCTGGGTTCGCATCGGCACAGCCCTGTTTGGCGCTCGCGGCTCTCAACAAATGCATGGCCAGCCATAACGTGGCTGACTCCTCTCTTTATAAGGACCTGACATGAGCAAGACTCGTATTGCCTTTATCGGTGCCGGCAACATGGCCGCCAGCCTGATCGGCGGCCTGCGCGCCAAAGGTCTGGACGCCGCGCAGATCCGCGCCAGTGATCCGGGCGCTGAAACCCGCGCTCGAGTGAACGCTGAACACGGCGTTGAAGTATTCGCCGACAACGCCGAAGCCATCCAGGGCGCCGAAGTCATCGTACTAGCGGTCAAACCCCAAGCGATGAAGGCCGTCTGCGAAGCGATTCGCCCAAGCCTCAAGCCCAATCAACTGGTGGTTTCGATTGCTGCCGGCATCACCTGCGCCAGCATGAACAACTGGCTCGGCGCCCAGCCGATCGTGCGTTGCATGCCCAACACCCCGGCGTTGCTGCGTCAGGGCGTGAGTGGTTTGTTCGCCACGGCTGAAGTGAACACCGAGCAACGCCAACAGGCGCAAGAACTGCTGTCCGCCGTCGGCATCGCACTGTGGCTGGATGAGGAGCAGCAACTGGACGCAGTCACCGCCGTTTCCGGCTCGGGCCCTGCGTACTTCTTCCTGCTGATCGAAGCCATGACCGCCGCCGGCGTGAAACTTGGCCTGCCACCGGAAACCGCTGCACAACTGACCCTGCAAACCGCTTTGGGCGCTGCTCACATGGCCGTGGCCAGTGACGTCGACGCTGCGGAACTGCGTCGCCGCGTGACGTCGCCTGCGGGCACGACGGAAGCGGCGATCAAGTCGTTCCAGGCCGGCGGCTTCGAAGCCCTGGTAGAAAAAGCACTCGGCGCCGCTGCGCACCGCTCGGCCGAGATGGCCGAACAATTGGGTCAATAAGGAGCCTTACATGATTGGATTGAACACTGCAGCGGTCTACGTGCTGCAAACCCTCGGCAGCCTGTACCTGCTGATCGTACTGCTGCGCTTCGTGCTGCAACTGGTACGCGCGAACTTCTACAACCCGCTCTGTCAGTTCGCTGTGAAAGCCACCCAGCCGCTGCTCAAGCCATTGCGCCGGATCATCCCGAGCATGTTCGGCCTGGACATGTCCTCGCTGGTGCTGGCGATCCTCGTGCAACTGGCGCTGATGGCCCTGACCCTGCTGCTGACTTACGGCACCATCGGTAGCCCCCTGCAATTGCTGATCTGGTCGCTGATTGGCGTGACCGCGCTGTTCCTGAAGATTTTCTTCTTTGCGCTGATCATCAGCGTGATCCTGTCCTGGGTCGCACCGGGCAGCCATAACCCTGGCGCCGAGCTGGTGAACCAGATCTGCGAGCCAGCCCTGGCGCCGTTCCGCAAGATCATACCGAACCTGGGCGGCCTGGATATTTCGCCGATCCTGGCGTTCATGGTGCTCAAGCTGATCGACATGCTGGTGATCAACAACCTCGCCGCCATGACGATGATGCCGGAAATCCTCCGTCTGCTGATCTGACCGGCAGGCTCACCGCGTCATCGTTCTTCGCGGGCAAGCCACGCTCCCACAGGGTATGCATTCCAATGTGGGAGCGTGGCTTGCCCGCGATAGCCGCACCTCGGTCTAACTGAATGAAATCAGGCCCGGCCTTTGCTTGCTGCTCGGGGCAGCGGTCTTTAGACTTACGCCTCATTTCAACGAGAGCAGGGTCGATGCCAGCTGCCTTTCCCCCCGATTCTGTTGGTCTGGTGACGCCGCAAGTGGCGCACTTCAGTGAACCCCTGGCCTTGGCCTGCGGCCGTTCGCTCGCAGCTTATGACCTGATCTATGAAACCTACGGCACGCTGAACGCTGCGGCGAGCAACGCCGTGCTGATCTGCCACGCCTTGTCCGGTCATCATCACGCTGCCGGCTTCCACAGCCCCGACGACCGCAAACCCGGTTGGTGGGATAGCTGCATCGGGCCTGGCAAGCCGATTGATACCAACAAATTCTTCGTGGTCAGCCTGAACAACCTCGGTGGTTGCAATGGCTCCACCGGCCCGAGCAGCGTCAATCCGGAAACCGGCAAGCCGTTTGGCGCCGACTTCCCTGTGTTGACCGTGGAAGACTGGGTTCACAGCCAGGCGCGCCTGGCAGACCGCATCGGCATCGGCCAGTGGGCCGCCGTGATTGGCGGCAGTCTCGGTGGCATGCAGGCGATGCAGTGGAGCATCACTTACCCGGATCGCATTCGCCACTGCCTGGCCATCGCCTCGGCCCCCAAGCTGTCGGCACAGAACATTGCCTTCAACGAAGTGGCGCGCCAGGCAATCCTCACCGACCCCGAGTTCCACGGCGGTTCGTTCCAGGAAGCGGGCGTGATCCCCAAGCGTGGCTTGATGCTGGCGCGGATGGTCGGGCACATCACGTACCTGTCCGACGACTCCATGGGTGAGAAATTCGGTCGTGGCCTGAAGAGCGAAAAGCTCAACTACGACTTCCACAGCGTCGAATTCCAGGTCGAAAGCTACCTGCGTTATCAGGGCGAAGAGTTCTCCGGGCGTTTCGACGCCAACACGTACCTGCTGATGACCAAGGCGCTGGACTACTTCGATCCGGCAGCGAACTTCGACGATGACCTGGCGAAAACTTTCGCCAACGCCCAAGCCAAGTTCTGCGTGATGTCCTTCACCACCGACTGGCGCTTCTCCCCTGCCCGCTCGCGGGAACTGGTGGACGCGCTGATGGCGGCCAAGAAAGACGTCTGCTACCTGGAGATCGATGCTCCGCAAGGCCACGATGCCTTTCTGATTCCGATCCCGCGTTACTTGCAGGCTTTCAGCAATTACATGAACCGTATTTCGCTTTGAGGAAGACATGAGAGCCGATCTGGAAATCATCCAGGAATGGATCCCCGCCGGTAGCCGCGTACTCGACCTCGGCTGCGGCGACGGTGAGCTGCTGACCTGGCTGCGCGATAACAAGCAAGTGACCGGCTATGGCCTGGAAAATGACCCGGAGAACATCGCCGAGTGCGTGGCCAAAGGCATCAATGTCATTGAACAGGACCTGGACAAGGGCCTGGGCAACTTTGCCAGCAACAGCTTCGACGTCGTGGTCATGACCCAGGCGCTGCAAGCCGTGCACTATCCGGACAAGATCCTCGACGAAATGCTGCGTGTCGGTCGCCAGTGCATCATCACCTTCCCCAACTTCGGTCACTGGCGCTGCCGCTGGTACCTGGCGAGCAAGGGTCGGATGCCGGTGTCCGATTTTCTGCCGTACACCTGGTACAACACGCCGAACATCCACTTTTGCACCTTCGAAGACTTTGAAGCGTTGTGTCGCGAACGTGAAGCCAAGGTCATTGATCGGCTGGCCGTAGATCAACAGCACCGCCACGGGTGGGCCAGTAAGCTATGGCCTAATCTATTAGGTGAAATCGGTATTTACCGCGTCAGCAGCCCTGGGCTGCAAGACCACAAGATCGCGGTCTGAACAGCGACACTTCGAGGAGAACGAACATGGGTCGTCTAGCGCTGTTTTTACTTACTGCCTGCCTGAGCGTCACCGCCATGGCCGCCGACGTCATCAAAGGTGACCGTCAGGAAAAATTTGGCGATGTGACGGTGCATTACAACACCTTCAACTCCACCTTCCTGACACCGGACATCGCCAAAGCGGCCGGGCTGACGCGAAGCAAGAACCAGGGTGTGATCAATGTCTCCGTGCTCAAGGATGGCAAACCTCTGACGGCTGAAGTCAACGGTACGGTCAAAGACCTCACCAGCCAAAGCGTCTCGTTGAAATTCAAACAGATCTCCGAACAGGGCGCTGTCTACTACATCGCGCAATATCCGGTCGATCAGCAGGAAACCCGTACCTTCCAGATCAACGTGAAGAGCGGCGATAAAACCAACACCATCAATTTCAACCAAGAGCTTTTCCCTGGCCAATGATCAATTTCACGCAACTCGTACTGGCCAGCCATAACGCCGGCAAACTCAAGGAACTCCAGGCCATGCTCGGCGAATCGGTGCAACTGCGCTCGATCGGCGAGTTCAGCAGCGTCGAACCTGAAGAAACCGGCCTGTCGTTCGTCGAGAACGCCATCCTCAAGGCCCGTAATGCCGCGCGCATTTCCGGCCTGCCGGCACTGGCCGATGATTCTGGGCTGGCGGTGGATTTCCTTGGCGGTGCGCCGGGTATTTATTCGGCCCGTTACGCCGATGGCCAAGGCGATGCGGCGAACAACGCCAAACTCCTCGACGTGTTGAAAGACGTGCCTGAAGCCGAGCGCGGTGCGCAGTTCGTTTGCGTGCTGGCGCTAGTGCGTCACGCCGACGATCCGTTGCCGATCCTCTGCGAAGGCCTGTGGCACGGGCGCATCCTGACCCAGGCCAGCGGCGAACACGGTTTTGGTTACGATCCGCTGTTCTGGGTGCCGGAACGCGACTGCTCCAGCGCCGAACTGAGCCCGAGCGACAAGAACCTCATCAGCCACCGCGCCCGTGCAATGGATCTGCTGCGCCAGCGTCTGGGCCTGAAATGATCCACGACTCATCCGCGTCGCCGCTGATCTTCGGCGGTGCCGCCCAATCGCCTCGGGCCGCGCTCCCCCTGCTGCCGCCCCTGGCGTTGTACATCCACATCCCGTGGTGTGTGCGCAAATGCCCTTATTGCGACTTCAACTCCCACACCGCCAGCCCGGTGCTGCCGGAAGAAGAGTATGTGGACGCGCTGCTGGCCGACCTCGATCAGGACCTGCATGCGGTTTACGGCCGTGAGCTGAGTTCGATCTTCTTTGGTGGCGGCACGCCGAGTCTGTTTAGCGCCGAGGCTTTGGGGCGCTTGCTCAAAGGCGTCGAGCAACGCATTCCGTTTGCCCGCGACATCGAGATCACTCTGGAAGCCAATCCGGGAACGTTCGAGCAAGAGAAGTTCGTCGCCTATCGGGCGCTGGGTATCAATCGCCTGTCGATCGGCATCCAGAGCTTTCAGGAAGAGAAACTCAAAGCGCTGGGGCGGATTCACAACGGTGACGAAGCGGTACGTGCCGCCGGCATGGCCCGCCAGGCCGGGTTCGACAACTTCAATCTGGACCTGATGCACGGTTTACCCGATCAGTCCCTGGACGACGCCCTGAGCGATCTGCGCCAGGCCATCGCCCTGAAACCGACCCACTTGTCCTGGTATCAGCTAACCCTGGAGCCGAACACGGTGTTCTGGAACCAGCCGCCAACGCTGCCGGAAGACGACACGCTGTGGGATATTCAGGAAGCCGGTCAGGCGCTGTTGGCCGAGCACGGTTACGCGCAATACGAAGTCTCGGCGTATGCCCAACCCGGTCGTCCGGCGCGGCATAACCTCAATTACTGGAGTTTCGGGGACTTCATCGGCATCGGTGCCGGGGCTCACGGCAAGCTCAGCCACCCGGACGGGCGCATTGTCCGTACCTGGAAGACCCGTCTGCCGAAGGACTACCTCAACCCTGCCAAAAGCTTCAAGGCTGGGGAGAAAGCCCTGACCAATGAAGAACTGCCGTTCGAGTTCCTGATGAACGCCTTGCGACTGACCGCTGGCGTGGAATCGCGACTGTACCCGGAACGCACTGGGCTGAGCCTGGAAAGCCTCGCCGAAGGCCGTCGCGAAGCCGAACAAAGTGGCTTGTTGCAGGTCGAACCGTCACGTCTGGCGGCCACCGAGCGCGGACAACTCTTCCTCAATGACTTGCTGCAGACATTTTTGAGCTGATTTCAGCCTTAAGGGGAAACGAATGGATTTGATACTCGACCTGCTCGCCACCGCATCCCGCTGGAGCCGTAGCAACCTGTCTGAAATCGCTCTGGCACTGGTGGGCTGCCTGCTGGTGTTGTTTGGCGCCGATATCAAAGGCTGGGTCGACCAACGCCTGGGCAGCATCGCCGGCGCCTTGCGCGTCCCGCTGATGGCCCTGCTGTGCATGATCGGCAGCGGCGTCGCACTGATCTACGCCACCCCGTGGATCATCAAAGGCCTGAGCCAGTTCAACAACTACAGCCTGGCACCGGTGTTGTTGGTGGTGCTGGTGCTGATCGGCGTCGTAGCTGACCGCCGCTGAGCTCGAACACACCACAAAACTGTGGGAGCGGGCTTGCCCGCGATGAGGCCATAACATTCAACATCTATATTGACTGTCAGACCGTTATCGCGGGCAAGCCCGCTCCCACAGGTTTTTGTATTACCGTTTAGGACTGTTTTTCGAACTTCAGGTCCCACACGCCATGCCCAAGACGCTCGCCGCGGCGTTCGAACTTGGTGATCGGGCGTTCGGCCGGGCGCGGGACGCACTTGCCGTCTTCGGCCAGGTTGCGATAACCCGGCGCGACGCTCATCACTTCCAGCATGTACTCGGCGTACGGTTCCCAGTCGGTGGCCATGTGTAGCACACCGCCGACCTTCAACTTGCTGCGCACCAGTTCAGCGAACGACGCCTGAACGATACGGCGCTTGTGGTGACGGCTCTTGTGCCACGGGTCCGGGAAAAACAGCATCAGGCGATCGAGGCTGTTGTCAGCCACGCAGCGGTTGAGCACTTCGATCGCATCGCAATCGTAGACCCGCAGGTTGGTCAGGCCCTGAGTGAGCACGCCATTGAGCAGCGCGCCAACACCCGGACGGTGCACTTCCACGCCAATGAAATCCTGCTCCGGCGAGGCAGCGGCCATTTCCAGCAGCGAATGCCCCATGCCGAAACCGATTTCCAGGGATCGCGGCGCCGAACGGCCAAACACCTGGTCGAAGTCCACCGGCGCGTCGGCCAGAGGCAACACGAACAGCGGCGTGCCCTGCTCCAGGCCTTTTTGCTGGCCTTCGGTCATGCGCCCGGCGCGCATCACGAAACTCTTGATGCGGCGGTGTTGGCGCTCTTCGCCTTCTTCCGGCTGGATAGGCGTTTCGTTTGATTCAGTCATCAATGGCTCTTACTTGATCAGACCATCCAGCGGCGAGGAGGCGCTGGCATAGAGTTTTTTCGGCATACGACCGGCGAGGTAAGCCAAGCGGCCCGCGACGATGGCGTGTTTCATGGCTTCGGCCATCATGATCGGCTGCTGGGCATGGGCGATGGCCGAGTTCATCAGCACCGCTTCGCAACCCAGTTCCATGGCAATGGTGGCGTCGGAAGCGGTACCGACACCGGCATCCACCAGCACCGGGATCTTGGCTTCTTCGAGGATGATTTGCAGGTTGTACGGGTTGCAGATCCCCAGGCCCGTGCCGATCAGACCAGCCAGCGGCATGACCGCGATGCAGCCGATTTCCGCCAGTTGACGGGCGATAATCGGGTCATCGCTGGTGTAAACCATCACGTCGAAACCTTCCTTGACCAGCACTTCGGCGGCCTTGAGGGTCTCGATCACGTTAGGGAACAGGGTTTTCTGGTCGGCCAGTACTTCCAGCTTCACCAGGTTGTGGCCGCCGAGCAGCTCACGGGCCAGGCGGCAGGTGCGCACAGCCTCGGTAGCGTCGAAGCAACCGGCGGTGTTAGGCAGGAAGGTGTAGCGATCCGGCGACAGGACTTCGAGCAGGTTCGGTTCGCCCGGGTTCTGGCCGAGGTTGGTGCGGCGCACGGCGAAGGTGACGATCTCGGCACCCGAGGCTTCGATGGCCAGGCGGGTTTCTTCCATGTCGCGGTACTTGCCGGTGCCTACCAGCAAACGCGACTGGTAAGTACGACCGGCCAGAACGAAGGGCTTGTCGCTACGAACGATGCTCATGGGAAATCCTCTGTAGGGGTGAGGTTCTTGCAGAATTCTGTGCCCTTAAGGGCCGGACGACTAGCCGCCGCCGATAGCGTGAACCACTTCGACGGAATCGCCGTCGTTCAGCGTGGTTTCTGCGTGCTGGCTGCGCGGGACGATATCCAGATTGAGTTCGACCGCCACCCGGCGTCCGGTCAGATCCAGACGGGTCAGCAGGGCCGCAACGGTTTCACCGTCGGGCAGTTCAAGGGATTCGCCGTTCAACTGAATGCGCATGCCGAATGCCGCCATCATTTTTAGGGGCTGGCATTCTAGCCCGATCAGTCTTGGCGACCCAAGCCATTCGTCATGAAATGGACTGCTCGGTCAGCTCAACCGCCAGGCGGCAAGCCCCAGGCAGAACCAGCCGACCAGAAATGCCAGGCCACCGAAGGGCGTAACGATCCCGAGCTTGCCGATGCCTGTCACCGCCAGCAGGTACAGGCTGCCGGAAAACAACAGAATGCCAATAGCAAATGATGCGCCGGCCCAGGTAATCAGTCGACCGGGAATCTGCGTGGCGAGCAGCGCTACACCCAGCAACGCCAGGGTGTGCACCAGTTGATAGGTGACGCCCGTATGGAAAATCGCCAGGTACTCGGCGCTCAGGCGGTTTTTCAGGCCGTGGGCGGCGAATGCGCCCAAGGCAACACCGGTGAAGCCGAAAAAAGCAGCCAGCATCAGGAAGCCACGCAACATGAAGAACTCCAGTCAGACTCGATCAACAGGGTCTGTATAATGGCCGGCTCAACGGGTTCGGCCAAGCCATCTCTATGCTGCGTTTATTTTTGCGACGATTCACGAAGGCCCTGCTCTGGTTCGCGGGTGGCAGCGTATTGCTGGTGCTGATCTTTCGCGTGGTACCTCCACCGGGAACGGCGCTGATGGTCGAGCGCAAGGTCGAATCCTGGTTCGACGGCGAGCCCATCGACCTGCAACGTACCTGGAAACCCTGGGATGAAATCTCCGATGACCTGAAAGTCGCGGTGATTGCCGGCGAGGATCAGAAATTCCCGGAGCATTGGGGTTTTGACTTTGGCGCGATCCAGGCCGCACTGGCCCACAACGAACTCGGTGGAACGATTCGCGGCGCCAGCACCCTGAGCCAGCAGGTCTCGAAGAATCTGTTTCTGTGGTCCGGCCGCAGCTGGCTACGCAAAGGCCTGGAAGCCTGGTTTACCGGGCTGATCGAAGTGTTCTGGCCCAAGCAGCGAATTCTTGAGGTGTACCTCAACAGTGTCGAGTGGGATGACGGGGTATTTGGCGCTGAAGCGGCGGCTCGGCATCACTTTGGTGTTGGCGCTAAGGGTCTTAGCCGTCAACAATCGAGCTTGCTGGCCGCCGTATTGCCAAATCCGCGGGTGTGGAGTGCGAGCCATCCGACCAACTATGTTGCACGACGTGCGGGCTGGATTCGGCAGCAGATGAGTCAGTTGGGCGGTGACAGCTATTTGCTGGGGCTCAATGATTCTCGCCACGCGCCTTGGGCTCAATGACCCCAAACGTCAAAAGATCGCAGCCTTCGGCAGCTCCTACAGGTGTACGCGCTCCCCTGTAGGAGCTGCCGAAGGCGGCGATCTTTTGATCTCAAACAAAAACGCCCCGATCAATCAATGATCGGGGCGTTTTTTATTGCCTGAGCTGCGGTTAGGCGGCGATCGACAACTTGAGCTTGTTCATCGCGCTCTTCTCGAGCTGACGAATACGCTCGGCCGACACGTTGTACTTCTGCGCCAGGTCATGCAGCGTGGCTTTTTCTTCCGCCAGCCAGCGCTGGTAGAGGATGTCACGGCTGCGGTCGTCCAGCACTTCAAGCGCTTCGTGCAGGTTGTGGTTGGAGTTGTCGCTCCAGTCGGCATCTTCCAGCTGACGGGCCGGGTCGTACCGGTGGTCTTCCAGGTAGTTGGCCGGCGATTGGAAAGCACTGTCGTCGTCCGCTTCCGCGGCCGGGTCGAAGGCCATGTCATGGCCGGTCAGGCGACTTTCCATCTCACGCACTTCCCGCGGCTCTACGCCGAGGCTTTCCGCCACACGGTGGACTTCCTCGTTGTTCAGCCACGCCAGACGCTTCTTCTGGCTGCGCAGGTTGAAGAAGAGCTTGCGCTGGGCCTTGGTGGTCGCGACTTTCACAATGCGCCAGTTGCGCAGGATGAACTCGTGGATTTCCGCCTTGATCCAGTGCACAGCGAACGAAACCAGACGTACACCCATTTCCGGGTTGAAGCGTTTCACGGCCTTCATCAGGCCGACGTTGCCTTCCTGGATCAGGTCAGCCTGAGCCAGACCATAGCCGGAATAGCTACGGGCGATATGTACAACAAAACGCAGGTGGGCGAGCACCATCTGCCGAGCCGCCCCCAAATCCTGCTCATAATAGAGACTCTCGGCCAGTTCACGCTCCCGCTCCGGCGTCAGCAATGGAATGCTGTTCACGGTGTGCACATAGGCCTCCAGGTTCGCACCCGGGACCAGAGCATATGCAGGTTGCAAAGAATTGGTCATACGAAAAAACCTCCGACTTACATAACTCGTGCAGTTCAGCACTGCGAAAATTGACCGGAAACCGAAAGACAAGTTCCCATAAACGCTGAAAGGTCAATACGAGCAAAATGATACTACTTAGGCGCAAGCTCCCTCAGGTGGCGTGCGACTGCAATCCATGCACCGATATACCCCAACAGCACCGCGCCAAGCAAGAGAGACAGACCGTCGGCAACTGGCACTCCGGCCAGCGCAAAATCACTGCCGTACAGACCGGCCAGCCCAACCACCGCGTCGTTCAGCCAATCAAGGCCGAACGCCAATACACCCCAGGAAAGAATCCCCGCACCGAAGCCATAAAGCGCACCCATATACAGAAAGGGCCTGCGCACATAGCTGTCAGTGCCGCCGACGAGTTTAATCACTTCTATCTCTGTGCGGCGGTTTTCAATATGAAGACGAATGGTATTGCCTATCACCAAAAGTAATGCAGAAACCAAAAGCACGGTCAGACCGAAGACAAAACGGTCGCCCAACTTGAGGATGGCTGCCAGACGCTCGACCCAGACTAGATCAAGTTGCGCCTGTTGTACCTTGGGCAACTCGGAAAGTTTTTGTCGTAATGCTTCAAGCGCAGGCTTGTCGACTTCGTTCGGCGTCACCAGAACCACGCCTGGTAGCGGGTTTTCGGGCAACTCCTTGAGCGCCTCGCCCAGACCGGACTGCTGCTGAAACTCTTCCAGCGCCTGATCGCGGCCGACATATTCAGCATCAGCTACGCCAGGCATGCCTTTGATCTGCTCGCGCAACGACTCGCCTTCAGCGGGGCTGGCCTCGATTTGCAGGTACAGGGAAATCTGCGCCGCACGCTGCCAGGAACCGCCAAGACGCTCGACGTTACTTAGCAAAAGTGACAGGCCCATCGGCAAACTCAGGGCAACCGCCATCACCATGCAGGTGAAGAAGCTACCGATGGGCTGCTTGCCCAAACGACGCAAGCTATCGAGCAGACTGGCGCGATGACTCTCGACCCAGGCACGAAACAGTGTGGCGAAATCCGGGCCGTCATCATCGTCGCGTTTTTTCTTCTGCGGCTGCTGGTCGGCAGCCTTGGGGGCCACGCGCTCGGAAACCTTGGGGCTGCGTGTCGCACTCATACGCCGGCCTCCCCGTCGCCGATCAATCGGCCACGTTGCAGGGTCAGCATGCGGTGGCGCATGCGGGCGATCAGTGCCAGGTCGTGACTGGCAATCAACACGCTGGTGCCCAAACGGTTGATGTCTTCGAACACGCCCATGATTTCTGCCGCCAGACGTGGATCGAGGTTACCGGTCGGTTCGTCCGCCAGCAGCAAGGCCGGGCGGTGAACGATGGCGCGGGCGATGCCGACGCGCTGTTGCTGACCGGTGGACAGGTCGCCAGGGTATAAGTCGGTCTTGTCCGACAGTGCCACGCGCTCGAGCGCCGAATCCACGCGCTTGGCGATCTCGGCCTTGGACAGCCCAAGGATCTGCAAAGGCAGCGCGATGTTGTTGAACACCGTGCGATCGAACAGCAGTTGGTGATTCTGGAACACCACACCGATCTGGCGCCGCAGGTAAGGAATCTGCGCGTTGCTGATGGTGCTCAGGTCTTGCCCGGCCAGCAGCAATTTGCCGGTGGTCGGACGCTCCATCGCCAGCAGCAGGCGCAACAAAGTGCTTTTACCGGCACCAGAGTGGCCGGTCACAAACAAAAACTCGCCCCGACGGACTCGAAAGCTCAGCTCATGCAAGCCGACGTGGCCGTTCGGGTAGCGTTTACCGACCTGTTCGAAACGAATCATGAACGCTCCCGCTCGGCAAACAGTGCCTGGACAAAGGGTTCTGCTTCAAAAGTACGCAAATCATCGATGCCTTCACCGACGCCGATGTAGCGAATCGGCAAGCCAAACTGCTTGGCGAGGGCGAAAATCACCCCGCCTTTGGCGGTGCCATCGAGCTTGGTCAGCGCCAGGCCAGTCAGTTCGACGGTCTGGTTGAATTGTTTGGCCTGGTTGATCGCGTTCTGGCCAGTGCCGGCATCGAGCACCAACAGCACTTCGTGCGGCGCATCGGCGTCGAGTTTGCCAATTACCCGGCGAACCTTCTTCAACTCTTCCATCAAATTGTCTTTGGTGTGCAAACGACCGGCGGTGTCGGCGATCAATACGTCGATGCCACGGGCCTTGGCCGCTTGCACGGCATCGAAGATAACCGAAGCCGAGTCAGCGCCAGTGTGCTGGGCGATGACCGGGATTTTGTTGCGCTCGCCCCAGACCTGCAATTGTTCGACGGCGGCGGCGCGGAAGGTATCGCCGGCCGCGAGCATGACTTTCTTGCCTTCGAGCTGCAGCTTCTTCGCCAGTTTGCCGATGGTGGTGGTCTTGCCGGCACCGTTGACGCCGACGACCAGGATTACGAACGGCTTGGTCTGCGAAGCGATTTTCAGCGGTTGCTCGACCGGCTTGAGCATGGCCGCCAGTTCCGCTTGCAGGGATTTGTACAGCGCATCGGCATCGGCCAATTCTTTACGGGCGACCTTCTGGGTCAGACGCTGAATGATCACCGAAGTCGCCTCGACGCCAACGTCGGCGGTCAGCAGGCGGGTTTCGATGTCTTCGAGCAGCTCGTCATCGATGATCTTCTTGCCCAGGAACAGGCT
Organism: Pseudomonas rossensis; assembly: GCF_039888995.1. Lineage (NCBI taxonomy): Bacteria > Pseudomonadati > Pseudomonadota > Gammaproteobacteria > Pseudomonadales > Pseudomonadaceae > Pseudomonas > Pseudomonas rossensis. The sequence goes on from NZ_JBBWCB010000001.1 coordinate 159,722, forward strand.
GGCCATGCCTTCGCCGATGCTGGCGCTGGTCTTGGACAAGCCCTGTTTCAGGCGGGCGAAGAAACCGGCTTTGGTTTCTTCGGTACGCGCGGGCTCGACAGGCACTTCGACGGGAACGACAGGTGCGGCGACAACGGGAGCGACGATCGGTGCCGGCGCTGGAACAACCGGGGCAACCGGAGCAACCGGAGCAACCGGAGCAACCGGAGCAACGAAAGCGGGCACCACAGGCTCCGGAACAACCGGTTCAGGCTCGGCCACCACCACTGGCGCGACAACCGGCTCAACCACTGGCGCTTGAACGGGCTCAGGAGCAAACGCAGTCGGCGCTGGAATCGGCGGTGTAACGTGCGGCGCCAGCTCATCTACGACCAATGCCACCGGCTCTTCCGCCACTGGCAACGTCAGCCATGGCTCGGCAACGGGTGTGAGCGGTACCTGGGCCACGACTTCGGCGACGACATCAGGCTCAGGCTCGGTGACCGGTTGCAGCACCGGCTCGGCGATCGGCAGGACAATCGGCGCAGGCTCTTCTTCTATTACCGGCGCAGGCGTTGGCTCAGGAAGTGGCTGTGGCTGTTCGACGACGGGTTCCTGCGGCTTTTTGCGCAGCCATCCGAACAGGCTTTTCTTCTCACCAGCCGCAGCTGGGGCTTTCTTGTCGTCGTTGGAACCAAACATGGAGGACGGCTATCTCACGGTAGCGACGCGCCAAAGGGCGCCTCGGCAAATAAATATTCGATGCAGAACAGACTGCGATTGACCCAGCTTGTTCACGCGCAACATTTTGTCGAGGTGCAAACAGCACCTCAAAGGTTGACTAATACGATGGACTGGAACGGCATCGTCGGCGAAAACGCAGAGTTTAGCTGACAAACTCAAAGCTTCCGCAGGTAACCCATGCAACCTTCTGGCCGATCAAAGGCCTGATAGGCGTGGCCGCCAGTAAAACGGATCAGTATCCTAGCACCCTCTCGCCCGCTGACGCTAAGAACAAGCGGGCAGCCCCAAAGGTTTAAAAACGAATGAATGCTCTAGCCCGCCGCGCTGCAGGCCTGCTGTTCAGCACAGTTTGTCTGCCCCTCTCGGCCCTGGCTGCCGATCCACAACCCACCCACGAATTCACCCTCGATAACGGCCTGAAGGTCGTCGTGCGCGAAGACCATCGTGCGCCGGTGGTGGTTTCCCAAGTCTGGTACAAGGTCGGCTCCAGCTACGAGACCCCGGGTCAGACCGGTTTGTCCCACGCACTGGAACACATGATGTTCAAGGGCAGCGAGAAAGTCGGCCCCGGCGAAGCTTCGCTGATCCTGCGCGACCTCGGCGCCGAAGAGAACGCGTTCACCAGCGATGACTTCACGGCGTATTACCAGGTGCTTGCCCGCGACCGCCTCGGTGTGGCCTTCGAGCTGGAAGCCGACCGCATGGCCAGCCTGCGCCTGCCGGCCGACGAGTTCGCCCGCGAGATCGAAGTGATTAAAGAAGAACGTCGCCTGCGCACCGACGACAAACCGATGTCCAAGGCTTACGAACGCTTCAAGGCCATGGCCTACCCGGCCAGCGGTTACCACACGCCGACCATCGGCTGGATGGCTGACCTGGACCGCATGAAAGTCGAAGAGCTGCGCCACTGGTACCAATCCTGGTACGTGCCAAACAACGCCACGTTGGTGGTGGTGGGCGACGTGACCCCGGACGAGGTCAAAACCCTGGCCCAACGCTATTTCGGCCCGATCGCCAAGCGCGACGTGCCACCGGCGAAAATCCCGCTGGAACTGGCCGAACCCGGCGAGCGCCAAATCACCCTGCATGTGCAGACTCAACTGCCGAGCCTGATGCTGGCCTTCAACGTGCCTAGCATCGCCACCGCCGAAGACAAACGCTCGGTCAATGCCTTGCGCCTGATCTCCGCCTTGCTCGACGGCGGCTACAGCGGCCGTATCCCGACGCAATTGGAGCGCGGCGAAGAACTGGTGTCCGGCGGTTCGTCGAGTTACGACGCCTATACCCGTGGCGACAGCCTGTTCACCTTGTCCGCAACGCCCAACACCCAGAAAAACAAAACCATGGCTCAGGCTGAAGCTGGCCTGTGGAAGCTGCTCGAACAGCTGAAAACCACCGCGCCGTCCGCTGAAGAACTGGAACGCGTCCGCGCGCAGGTCATCGCTGGCCTGGTTTACGAGCGTGACTCGATCACCAGCCAGGCCACCGCTATTGGCCAACTGGAAACCGTCGGCCTGTCCTGGAAGCTGATGGACACCGAACTCGCCGAGCTGGAAAGCGTGACCCCGCAAGACATCCAGAAAGCCGCCAAGCTGTATTTCACCCGCGAACGTCTCAGCGTCGCCCATGTACTGCCACTGGAGACGACTCATGAGTGAGCGTAAAAAACCACGTTTGGCCCTGATCGGCTTGATCGCTGTCGCCTTGATCGGGTCTGCCGCGTTCTACTTTTCAAAGACCGACGAATCCAAGGCCAGCGAAGCCCTCGACAAGGCCAAGGCCAGCCAGAAACTGCAATCACTGGCCGAACTCGACGGCAAAGCGCCAAGTCACCGCACCCTGGACGTGCAGACCTGGAAAACCGCCGAGGGCGCCAAGGTGCTGTTCGTTGAAGCCCGGGAGCTGCCGATGTTCGACATGCGACTGATCTTCGCCGCCGGCAGCAGCCAGGACGGCGACGCACCTGGCCTCTCCGTGCTGACCAACGCAATGCTCAACGAAGGTGTGGCCGGCAAAGATGTCGGTGCCATCGCTCAGGGCTTCGAAGGCCTGGGCGCAGACTTTGGCAACGGCGCATTTAAAGACATGGCACTGGCTTCCCTGCGCAGCCTCAGTGCCGCGGACAAACGCGAACCGGCCCTGAAGTTGTTCTCTGAAGTCATCGGCAAACCGACCTTCCCTGCCGATTCCTTTGCGCGCATCAAGAACCAGATGCTCGCCGGTTTCGAGTACCAAAAGCAGAACCCCGGCAAACTGGCGAGCCTGGAGCTGATGAACCGTCTGTACGGCGATCATCCGTACGCACACTCCAGCGACGGCACGGCGAAAACCGTTCCGGCGATTACCGTGGCACAGATGCGCGCGTTCCATGAGAAGGCCTATGCGGCTGGCAACATGGTGATTGCGCTGGTGGGCGACCTGTCTCGCTCCGAGGCCGAAGCGATCGCCGCACAAGTCTCCAGCGCGCTGCCAAAAGGCCCGGAGCTGGCGAAAATCCCGCAACCGGAGGAACCGAAAGCCAGCATCGGTCACATCGAGTTTCCGTCCAAGCAGACCAACCTGATGCTCGCGCAATTGGGCATCGACCGTGACGACCCGGACTACGCGGCACTGTCCTTGGGCAACCAGATTCTTGGCGGCGGTGGCTTCGGCACCCGATTGATGAGCGAAGTGCGCGAGAAACGCGGCCTGGCTTACGGCGTGTATTCGGGCTTTTCCCCGATGCAGGCTCGCGGTCCGTTCATGATCAACTTGCAAACCCGCGCGGAGATGAGCGAAGGCACGCTGAAACTGGTGCAGGACGTGCTCGCCGACTACCTTAAAACCGGCCCGACCCAGAAAGAACTCGACGACGCCAAGCGTGAACTGGCCGGCAGCTTCCCGCTGTCCACCGCCAGCAACGCCGATATCGTCGGCCAACTCGGCGCCATGGGTTTTTACAACCTGCCGCTGAGCTATCTGGATGACTTTATGCGCGAGTCCCAGAGCCTGACGGTCGAGCAGGTCAAAACCGCACTGAACAAACACTTGAGCACGGACAAAATGGTCATCATCAGCGCTGGCCCGACCGTGCCGCAAAAGCCGTTACCGGCCCCAACTGATAAACCTGCCGAGCAACCGCTCGGGGTTCCGGAGCATTAATGGCCACTCGTCCTAAAAAACCCGTTCACAACGTGCACAACGGTGTGAACCAACTGCGCATCATCGGCGGTGAATGGGGCAGCCGGAAGCTGAGCTTCCCGGATGCCCCGGGCCTGCGCCCTACCCCGGACCGGGTGCGTGAAACCCTGTTCAACTGGCTCGCGCCTTATGTCGCTGGCGCCAAGGTTCTGGACCCGTTCGCCGGCAGCGGCGCGTTGTTCCTCGAAGCCTTGTCCCGTGGCGCAGCCATGGGTCAGGCGCTGGACGCCAGTAACATCGCGGTCGCCAGCATCAAGGAACATCTGGGCACACTGCGCTGCACCACCGGCCAGGTGCAAACTGCCGACGCCCTGCGCTACCTGGAAACCCAGACAGCGACTGCGTACGACCTGGTGTTCCTCGATCCGCCGTTCAACCAGAACCTGTTGCCGGGCGTTTGCGCCTTGCTCGAAGAGCGCCAATGGCTGGCCGATGACGCCTGGGTCTACACCGAAAGCGAAAACGCACCGTCGGCGCTTGGCTTGCCGGGTAACTGGCGCCTGCACCGGGAGCAGAAATCCGGGCGAGTATATTACGCGTTGTGGCAGCGCAGCCCGCTGGCAAACTGAACTGTCATCGCGACGTAGCGTGATACAAGGCATCAAGTGCGGTAAATAGTTACCGCCAACGGCCTCGTCCAAGTCTCCACAGTGGTTTACGCAATTTCCGTAAACCACTGAGGATGAACACGGATGAACATCTCCCGCAGCAGGATGCTGCTCTTTTCCTGGTTACTGCCCTTCACGGCACTGGCCGAACCCGCACAACCGACCCACGAATTCACGTTAAGCAACGGCCTGAAAATTGTGGTGCGCGAGGACCATCGCGCCCCAGTGGTGACCTCACAACTCTGGCTCAAGGTCGGCTCCAGCGATGAACCGCCGGGGAAATCCGGCTTGTCCCACGCGCTGGAGCACATGCTCTACAAAGGCAGCAGCAAGACCTGTACAGGTGAAGCTTCCGCCATTCTGGACAAGCTGGGCGCTTCACATAACGCCTTTACCGACAAGGACGTCACCACCTACTACCAGACCATGCAGCCTCACCAGTTGGGTGTCGCCTTCGAGTTGATGGCCGACATGATCTCGACGGCTCATTTGCGAGCCGAGGATTTCATTCCGGAACTGGCCGTCATTCAGGAAGAAAGGCGACTACGGGTCGACGATGATCCCGACGCAATCGCGCAACACCGCCTCACCAGCATCGCCTTTCCCGCCAGCAGCTATGGCGCGCCAATCATCGGCTGGATGCACGACTTGCAACGCTTGAACGCTGATGACGTGCGTCACTGGTACCAGACCCACTACGCCCCCGGTAATGGCACGCTCGTCATTGTCGGTGACGTCACGCTGGAAAAGGTGAAGCCCCTGGTCGAGCGCTACTTCGGCGTACTTGCGGCGAGACCGTTTGTCGCGGCAAGGACATCGATGGAGTTGGCCGAGCCCGGGGAGCGGAAAATCATTCTGCACCAGGCGATCCCGGCGCCTCGATTGATCATGTCGTTCAATGTCCCGAGCCTTGCCACCGTCGAAAATCGTCGAACGGTACATGCATTAAGGCTGCTCAACACCTTGCTGGCCGGCTCGAGCAGCGCACGCCTGCGTAAAAGCCTGCAATTTACCGACAGGTTGTTTTCCAGCACCTCGTCCAAATACAACGCGCTTTATCGAGGTGACAGTGTTCTTACCCTCACCGCCCAGCTCCACAGTCAACGCAACGAAAGCCTTGATCAAGCACAGGCTCGCATCTGGGAACTGCTCGACGAACTAAAGTCCGCACCGCCCGACAGCGTCGAACTGGAGCGCGCCCGCACCCTGCTGATCGCCGAGCAGATCTACAACCGCGACAACATTGAAAATCAGGCGGATCACCTCGGTGCACTAGAGAGCATCGACCTTTCCTGGCGACTGATGGAAGAGGATGTCAATGAACTGAATCAGGTAACCCCCGCAGACATTCAGCACGTCGCGCGGACGTACCTGACCCGACAACGCCTGAGCACCGCCCATGTCCTCGTGGAGAAAAATAATGAATAAGGTCACCTGCGTGACACTGTGGCTGTTAGTGATCGGAGGCCTGCAAGGCTGTCTGGCCTTGGCCGACACCGAACCACAGCTTCCTGCTGTGGTTCAGTCTCCACGCCTGCAATCTCTGGCAGAGCTGGACGCGCAGGCAGCAGCCTCGCGCACCCTGAAAATCCACGGTTGGAAATCGCCGGCCGGTGGCAAGGTGCTGTTTATTCGCACTCCAGAACTGCCGATGTTCGACCTGCATGTCAGTTTCCCTGCCGGCAGCACACGAGATGGTGAGCATTCCGGTCTGGCGGCAACGACGTTCAGCATGCTTAACGAAGACGTAGCGGGCAAGGATCTATCAGCGATTACCGAAACCTTTGATGGCCTTGGCGCAAAAACCAAAATGATAATCGAGCAGGATCGGGCCTCATTGTCCTTGCGCAGCCTGACTGCCATCGATAAGCGCGACCCGGCGCTGTTGCTGTTTACCCAGATACTTGGCCAACCCCTGCTGACCGACAAAGCACTGGTCAACGTCAAAAAAGAATTGACCAATATCCTCAAGACTCAGCAGCAGGATCCCGAATCACAACTCACCCAAGCCATGAATGACCTGCTAATGGCTGGACACCCTTATGCCCAACCAGTCTATGGCACAGAAGAAAGCCTGGCTGTGCTCTCTCGGGAACAGGTCCAGGCGTTCCATCGGCAAGCCTATAGCGCGGGGAATGTGCTGATTACGCTGGTCGGCGACCTGACACTGGAACAGGCCCAGGCGATGAGCGTGCAGGTTTTCAACGCGCTGCCAGCAGGTTCCAAAATGTCTCCCGTGATTCCGGTCCCGCGCCGACAGGGTGTGGCGACGTCACGACATATCGAGCGCCCCCTGAGTCAGACGCAGATCATGCTGGGGCAGCCCGGTGTGACACCGCAGCACCCCGATTACATGGCGCTGAGAGTGGCCCACCTGATTTTCGGTGGGCAGAATATCTCTTCGCGACTGATGACGGAGCTGAGAGAAAAACGCGGCTTGACCTATGCCGTGGAACTGAAGAACACCCTCTGGCAGGAAGGCGGTACTGCCGTCATCAGCCTGAATACCAACCCACAGTTCAGTGAAGGTGCGGTGAAGCTGGTGCAGTCAATGTATCGCGACTACTTGCAAACGGGTCCGACACAACAGGAACTCGACGACACCCTGCGCCAACTGCGCAGCAGCAGCGCGTTGAACAGTGCCAGCAATTCACAGATTCTCGATCTACTGGTCAACATCAACCAATACGACTTGCCGCTCGATCTGGATTTTTCAATCGAACAAGCTCAGAAATTGACCGTCGCGCAAGTCAAAGCAGCCTTGAACAAGCACTTTGACGCGGACCAATGGTCGGTGGTGACCGTAGGCCCGACCGTAGAACAACGACCTCTGCCCCTCCCGACCCACGAGGTGCCGCAGAGCATGTGTCGCGCCGAGACGGGGATTGTGGCAAGTTAGTTTCTTTGGACACAGGCGCCCTGGCCACGACTTTCGGCCCTGGCGCCGACTGTTTGACCTTTTAGAGAAACATCGTGCTCCAGCCCAGCGAACGCTTCACCCCGGCCATCGGCCTTGGCAACCCGCACTTGCAAACCTTGTGGGGGCCGCTGTGGCGTAAAACCACGCATATCGACCGCACGCGCGAACGGCTTTGGCTCGACGATGGCGACTTCCTTGATCTCGACTGGCACGGCCCTCATACAGCCGACGCGCCGTTGGTGCTGGTGTTGCACGGGCTGACTGGTTCGTCAAACTCGCCCTATGTGGCTGGCCTGCAAAAAGTCCTGGGAGATCAAGGCTGGGCCAGCGTCGCACTGAACTGGCGCGGCTGTTCGGGCGAGCCAAATCTGTTGCCGCGCAGCTACCATTCCGGTGCCAGTGAAGACCTGGCCGAAACCATCAAACACCTGAAAGCCCAACGACCGCTCGCGCCGTTGTATGCGGTCGGCTATTCCCTGGGTGGCAATGTGTTGCTCAAGCACTTGGGCGAATCCGGCAGCAAAAGTGGCGTGGCCGGTGCGGTGGCGGTGTCGGTGCCGTTTCGTCTCGATCAATGCGCCGACCGTATCGGCCAGGGTTTCTCGAAGGTCTATCAGGCGCATTTCATGCGGGAGATGGTGGCCTACATCAAGAACAAGCAGCGCCAGTTTCAGCATGACGGACACGAGGATGGACTGGCGGCGCTGGCCGCGCTTGGCTCATTGGAGAACATGCGCACGTTCTGGGATTTCGATGGCCGGGTCACCGCGCCGCTGAACGGTTTTGCCGATGCCGAGGATTACTATCGCCGCGCTTCGAGTCGCTATTTCCTTGGCGAGATTCGTACGCCGACCCTGATCATTCAAGCGGCCGATGACCCGTTTGTATTTCCTCATAGCCTGCCGCAAGCCGACGAATTGTCCGCCTGCACTCAATTCGAGTTACAGACCAAGGGGGGGCATGTCGGCTTCGTCGAGGGTTCGTTTAGGCAACCGGGCTACTACCTCGAACGCCGCATCCCGCAATGGCTGACCGCCGTGGGTCGCCAGTAAGGCCATGGACGTCGATCAGGGCGAGTCGATCCGATTCTGGCAAACAGCGCCGTTGGCCGGCGTCGAGTTATTGTCTGCGCGCTACATCGAACACCGTTTCGCGCCTCATGTGCATGACGGTTACGTGATCGGCATGATCATGGCTGGCGCTCAGCGCTATCGTTATCGCGGTGCCGAACACCTGGCGGGCAGCGGCACGCTGGTGCTGATCAATCCAGACGAACTGCACACCGGCCATAAAGGCACGGAGGATGGTTGGTTGTATCGGGCGTTCTATCCGGACAGCGGTCAGATTCTGTCGCTGTTGGCGGAGCTGAAACTGCCGACCAACAACTTGCCGGCGTTCGGCGCGACGCTGTATCGCGATCCGGATCTGGTGAAGGGTTTCTGCCAACTGCTCGCTGGAAGAACTGGCCGCGGGTCAATCTTTCACCCTTCCACTTCGCCCGGGTGTTCCGCCGCGCCACTGGCATGCCGCCACACACCTGGCTGATGCAGCAGCGCATCGCTCGGGCGCGAGCGCTGTTACAGAATGGTTGCTTACCGTTGGAAGTGGCGACGCAGTTGCGGTTCGCTGACCAGAGTCATCTGAGTCGGCAATTCAAGCAGGTTTACGGTGTCGGGCCGGGCGCATATCGCAGCGCCCGGCTTTAGAATCAAAAGATCGCAGCCTGCGGCAGCTCCTTGGTGTACACATTCCACTGTAGGAGCTGCCGCAGGCTGCGATCTTTTGATCTTCATTCGCCGATGGCGATGCCGTGTGCAGGATCGTTGATCCACTCGCTCCATGAACCGGCATACAACGATCCCAACGGATACCCGGCCAGACACAACGCAAACAGGTTGTGACAGGCCGTCACGCCAGAACCGCAGTACGCCACCAGATCGGTCGGCGAACGATCACCGAGCTTCGCGGCAAAACGCTGCTTGAGCTGATCGGCCGGCAGAAAACGCCCGTCGCTGCCCAGGTTGTCGGTGAACGCCGCACATTGCGCGCCGGGGATGTGCCCGGCAATCGGGTCGATCGGCTCTACTTCGCCCTTGAAACGCGGCAATCCGCGGGCATCGAGCAAGGTCAACTCGGGCTGGCCGAGACGTTGCTGGAGCTGTTCGGCGCTCAAGATCAGCGCGTTGTCCGGCGACCCCGTGAAGGTGCCCCGTTCAATCTGCGGCGCATCAAGACTCAGGGGCAAACCGGCCGCGTGCCAGGCCTTGAGCCCGCCATCCAGAATGAACACGCCGTCACGTTTGCCCAGCCAGGCCAGCAACCACCAGGCCCGCGCCGCGTAGGCACCCGGACCGTCGTCGTACAAAATCACATCGCTGTCGGCGTTGACGCCCCAGGCTTGCAGACGTTCGATCAAGTCTGCAGGTTCAGGCAACGGATGGCGCCCGGTCACACCCTTGACCACTGTCCCGCTCAAATCACGCTCAAGATCGGAAAAGCTCGACCCGGCAATATGCCCTTCGGCATAGCTGCGCTGACCGTAATCCGGGTCTTCGAGGGCAAAACGACAATCCAGAATCACCAGCCCCGGCTGCTCCTTTTTCAGGTCCAACGCTTGCGGGCTGATCAGTTGCGCAATGGGCATAACGGGCTCCTGCGATTTTGGCGATGGTTGATCCTACTGCACTTCCTATCCCACTTCTTCCAGCGCTTGGGCCAGCGGCACGTAAAACTCCTCGAACAGCGCATTCACCGCGCCGCGAGACTGATCCGTGACAAAACCGGCCTCAAGCACCAGCACCTGATACACACCACGTTTAATGGCCTGTTCGCTCAGGTGATTGGAATTTTCACGCGTAGTGCACAGAAAACGCACCCAGGACGTCAGGATGATCCAGGCATTGAGCGTCAGGGATTCGATCTGAACCTTGTCCATTTGCAGGATGCCCGCCTCGACGAAGCCCGCGTAGATGTGCGTGCCATGGATCAGACAGCGTTGGGAAAAGCGCCGATAACGGGCGGCCAACTCCGGGTCACTGTCGAGCAGGTGCTCCAGATCGCGGTGCAAAAACCGGTAGCGCCACATGGCGGCCAGCAGCTCCTGAAGGTAGAAGCGCTTGTCTTCGACCGTGGCGGCACGACCCTGGGGCGGGCGCAGGAAGCTGTCCACAAGGCTTTCGTACTCACTGAACAGCACGGCGATGATCGCCTGCTTGTTGGGGAAGTGGTAGTACAGGTTGCCCGGGGAAATTTCCATATGGGCAGCAATATGGTTGGTACTGATGCTGCGCTCACCCTGCTGATTGAACAGCTCCAGGCTGTTCTGCACGATGCGCTCGCTGGTTTTGATCCGAGGGGCCATGGCTTGGGCTTTAATTCAAAGTGCGTTGACGGGCATCTTACGACCTATCCGCGGGTGGATAAAACAAAGCTGCGCCAGGATGTCATTTGACTTTATAGAGCATAGACTCTAAAAAGTCCCTCATTACAATAAATCCGGAGCCGACCATGACTGCTGACATCGCCTACCTGCAGAACTTGCAGCAGCCCCTGGAGGAGCTCCAGACCCTGTTCGACGCCCAACGCGCAGCGTATGCCGCCAACCCGATGCCGCCCGCCGCCCAGCGCCAGCAATGGCTAAAAGCTCTGCGCGATCTGTTGAGCAATGAGCGTCAGGCATTGATCGATGCCATTAGCCAGGATTTCAGCCACCGCAGCGCCGATGAAACCCTGCTCGCCGAACTGATGCCCAGTCTGCACGGCATTCACTATGCCAGTCAGCACCTCAAAGGCTGGATGAAGGCGTCGAAGCGCAAGGTCGGGGTTGCCTTTCAACCCGCGGCGGCCAAAGTCATCTATCAACCGTTGGGTGTGGTCGGGGTGATCGTGCCGTGGAACTACCCGCTGTATCTGGCCATCGGGCCATTGGTAGGCGCGTTGTCGGCGGGTAATCGGGTGATGCTCAAGCTCAGCGAATCGACCCCCGCCACCGGTTTGTTGCTCAAGGAACTGCTGGGCCGGATCTTCCCGCAAGACCTGGTCTGCGTGGTACTGGGCGAAGCCGATATCGGTGTAGCGTTCTCCAGATTGCGTTTCGATCACCTGCTGTTCACCGGCGCCACCAGCATCGGCAAACACGTGATGCGTGCGGCGGCCGAAAACCTGACCCCGGTGACCCTCGAGCTCGGCGGCAAATCCCCGGCCATTGTGTCCCGCGACGTGCCGCTCAAGGATGCTGCCGAACGCATCGCCTTCGGCAAGACGCTCAACGCCGGACAGACCTGTGTGGCCCCGGACTATGTGCTGGTGCCGGAAGATCGCGTAGGAGCTTTCGTCGAAGCCTATCGTCAGGCGGTTCGCGGGTTTTATCCGACCTTGACCGACAACCCGGACTACACCGCGATCATCAATGACCGGCAATTGGCGCGCCTCAACGGCTACATCAGCGACGCCACCAGCAAGGGCGCGCTGCTGATTCCATTGTTCGACAAGGGCCAGGGGCGCCGCATGAGTCACAGCCTGCTGCTCAACGTCAGCAACGACATGATGGTGATGCAGGACGAAATCTTCGGTCCGCTGTTGCCGATCGTTCCCTACAAAGATCTGGATCAGGCCTTTGCCTATATCAATGAACGACCCCGTCCGCTGGCCCTGTATTACTTCGGCTACGACAAGCGTGAGCAACACCGCGTACTTCACGAAACCCATTCCGGCGGCGTGTGCCTGAACGACACCCTGCTGCACGTCGCTCAGGACGACATGCCATTTGGCGGTATCGGCGCCTCGGGCATGGGCCATTACCACGGCCACGAAGGTTTCCTGACCTTCAGCAAAGCCAAAGGTGTGCTGATCAAACAGCGGTTCAATGCGGCGAAATTGATCTACCCGCCGTACGGAAAATCCATTCAGAAGCTGATCCAGAAGCTGTTTATCCGCTAACGATCATCCCCTTCGGGTAATAACAATAATGAGCCCAAGTCTGTCCGATACACCCACGTTGTCACGGCGCGGATTGCTTAAATTCAGCCTGGGTGCCAGCGCTTTTCTCGCCACCGCCGGTTTGGGCGCGAGCCTCAGCGGCTGCTCATCGAGCCTGCCAGCCAGCGGTTTCGCGATTCTGCGCAGCGGTGACTTACTGTTTTTGCGGGCATTGATTCCGGTGATGCTCGATGGCGCTGTGGCCACCGAGAAAATACCGACGGCCGTCGGTGAAACCCTGCACTGCCTGGATAACGGTCTGAATCATCTGTCGCCGGAAATGCTCAAGCTGACCCGACAGTTATTCGATGTGCTGGGAATGCGCATCACCCGCGGCCCACTGACCGGGATCTGGGGCAGTTGGGAAAACGCCAGTGCCGACGAGATCCGGCACTTTCTCGATCGCTGGGAAAACAGTTCGTTAAGTCTGCTGCGCATGGGCCACAGCTCGCTGCTGCAACTGGTGATGATGGCGTGGTATAGCCGCTCGGAATCCTGGGTGCATTGCGGGTATCCCGGGCCGCCTACCGTCTGAAACCGTGGTGACCCTATCGCGGGCAAGCCACGCTCCCACAGGGTTTGAGTCGTTCACAAAAGGGTGGCCCCCTCCAATTCTGTGGGAGCGTGGCTTGCCCGCGAAGACGTCAGCCGCCTCACCACCGAATCCAAAATAAAAAGAGAACTGAAGATGCCCGTACCCGATCCGTTCCGCGAAGGCCTGGCCCGTGGCTGGAAAACCTATAACGGTTCACAACTGACCCAGGACCTGACCCTCGAAGCGGACGTGGCGATTATCGGCAGTGGTGCTGGCGGTGGCACCACCGCCGAAATCCTCAGCGCAGCGGGCTACAAGGTATTGCTGATCGAGGAAGGCCCGCTCAAGACCAGCAGCGACTTCAAGATGCTCGAAGACCAGGCTTACACCAGCCTCTATCAGGAAGGTATTGGTCGCATGAGCAAGGAC